>CAZOJR010000244.1:0-3576 GCA_964580165.1 uncultured Gaiellales bacterium | reverse complement strand
TCTGCGAGCACTTGTTCGGTCACCCCGGTCAACTCTTCTCCCAGGCAACGACCTTGCCCGGAGATATGCGCGTAGCCTTAGAGTCGGTGGGAACCTCGACACTGACCCTTGTTGAGTCCCGCACCGCTCCAGACGGAACCACGAAATTCCTGCTCGCGACTCACGACGGACTTTATCTTGAAACCGTCCTTATGCGGTATCGAGATCACATGACTGTATGTCTTTCCAGTCAAATCGGCTGTCCCGTCGGATGCGCCTTTTGTGCTACTGGAGCAATGGGGTTCCGGCGCAATCTGATGGTCGCCGAGATAGTTGACCAGGTCCGTGCCGCCTCGGCACTGACGTCGGTCGAAGGGAAACGGCTTTCAAATATCGTCTACATGGGAATGGGCGAACCGCTACTGAATCTACAGGCGGTTTTGGACTCCATCCGCGTCATCACTGACACGCACGGATTTGGTCTTGCCCACAGGGCAGTCTCAGTCTCGACCATCGGCATCCCCAACGGTATCCTGCGCCTTGGGCGCTTCGAACCACAGGTAAATCTCGCCCTTTCGCTCCACGCCGCCGACGACAAAACCCGATCTCTTCTGGTTCCCAATAGCTTTTTCCACCCTGTTTCCCAGATTCTCAAAGCAGCTTGGGAACATTTCTCCATGACGCATCGGAAACTCCTCGTCGAATACGTTCTTCTTCGCGGTGTCAACGACTCAATAGAAGAAGCACGCCGTTTGGCCGGTCTCTTGCACGGTCATGTAGTGACGGTCAACCTACTCGCCTGGAACACTGTCCCCCCGTTGGCGCCACACGCGTCGTCCTCCGGAAGATATTCTCAGACACGCTCTCAGACGCGGCTTGGTCGCACCGATGATCGCACCGGCGCCCAGACCGGTGTTCCCTGCTTCTTCGAGCCATCCTCGCAGGCAGCCATCGCCGCTTTTCGTGATGCCCTCCTCAAAGCCGGTGTGGAGACCGTGGTCAGGCACAGCAAGGGAAGCGGCATTCAGGCCGCCTGCGGTCAGCTCGCAGGTCGAAAGCATTGTCTTGACCCAAGCGTCCTGCCCCACCCTTGACTCCGGTGAACAACGGGCCTCTTAGATAACGATCTTTTGGATAACAAGCCTGTTGAACACGGAGACCCGGTGAGCAGAGCGAAAGGAACTTCTACGCAAGCAGGGCACATTACCTCCCCGAGCGCTCGCACGTACGAGCGCTCGGGGAGGTAATGTGCTGACTTGTATGCAAAAGCTCTTGGGAGAAGGACGAGAGAAAAGGTCATGGTATGCACGTGATGCCAAGTCACCCCTACGAGAGGGAGCACACCATGACCCAGCAGAAGAGTACCCAAGCCCGGGCCAACCTGAAAGCGCTCATGGCCGAGGACAAGGATTTCCTGCGGGAGATCGTCCGGGAGACCATGCAGCAACTCCTCGAAGCGGAGATGACCGACACGGTCGGCGCCGAACCGGGTGAGCGCACCGAGGGCCGCTTGGGTTACCGGGCCGGCCATTATCCCCGGACCCTCATCACCCGCGTGGGCAAGTTGGAACTGAGAGTGCCGCGCGATCGCGACGGCCGTTTCTCCACCGAGCTCTTCGAGCGCTATCAACGCTCGGAGAAAGCACTGGTCTCAGCGCTTGCCGAGATGTATGTGCAGGGAGTCTCGACCCGCAAGGTGAAAGCCATTACCGAGGAGCTCTGCGGCCACAGCTTCTCCGCCTCAGCCATCAGCCAGATCAACAAGGGTCTCGACAAGAGTCTGCGCGAGTTCGCGACCAGACGCCTGGAAGAACCCTGCCCCTACCTCATTCTCGACGCCCGCTACGAAAAGGTGCGCGAAGGCGGCGTCATCAGAAGCCAGGCCATCTTCATCGGCATCGGCATCAACCCCGACGGCTACCGCCAGGTCCTCGGGGTGGAACTCGCCGGCAGAGAGAGCCAGTCGAGCTGGCGGGACTTCCTGGCCTCGCTCAGGGACCGAGGACTACATGGCGTGGAGTTCGTGGTCTCCGACGCTCACGAGGGACTCAGAAAGAGCCTCATGGAGATGCTCCCGGAAGCCGCCTGGCAAAGATGCTACGTGCACTTCCTCAGGAACGCCCTCGACCATCTGCCCCGAAAAGCCAACGACGACTGCCTGCAGGAGCTTAGGTGGCTCTACGACCGCCGGGACGTATCTGAGGCACAGAAGGACCTCTCGGCTTGGCTTGCCCGTTGGCAGAAGACCTATCCCAAGCTCTGCGACTCATGTGGAGGAGAACATCGCAGAGACTCTCACCTTCTACCGCATGCCCCGCGGCCACCACAAGCACTTGAAGAGCACCAACATGCTCGAACGCTTGAACGAGGAGATCAAACGGCGGACCCGAGTGGTGCGGATCTTCCCCAACCAAGACAGCTGCCTGAGGCTCATCCGGGCGCTCGCGGTCGAGACCCACGAAGGCTGGCTGGAGGAGCATCGCTACCTCAACATGGATCTCCTCGTCGAGCACAAGCGCGAACTACTGCGGCAACTGGAGGAGGCGGCCTAGGAAAACAACGTCTCAGAAGACGTCGTCATACCGTGATCCGCTTTTGCACAACTTGACAGACACAACCTCTGCGGATGCATAGTTGCGAAAACATAGCTGCGGAAAAGTGCACCTTCAAGATTATCGGTATGATGGTCCTACCTAGCATTAAATTCCTTGGCCGGCCGATTATCCTATTTGGAACCATGTTTCGTTTGCTATTCCGTGTGTGACTCTCTCCATAGACAGTCCTGCGGACAATCCACGACATGCGCCGATGGGCCAGCACCTCATCGCGACTAGGGCAAATCGACGATTGACTTGGCTGACATCCCTGTGGACAGATCACCGGACAAGGCGCCTAGCGACCCAGCGGCAGCCACAAGGGCGAGCATCACATCCGGGGCAAAGGGAGCCAACACAATCGTCAGCTTCTCAAACTCAATCCGCATAGCGTTAAGAAACCCGGCCTGGACAAGAATCCCGAAGCGCTGAACAGTCTGGACACTGTCAATAGCCAACGCGGCGATGCTGGCTGTGTCAACGCCATCAGCAGCCAGACCACTGATCACTAGGCCTTGATCCGAAACAAGAAGTGCCGCCTTCATCCCCGGAATGGTCAGGTACTCGGCTAGCGCTTCTCGTAGTGGATCGGCTTGCTCAAATCGCACGGGGCCGCTCACTCATTTCTCCTCTGCTATCCCAATCCGATCGAGCTGTTTCCGGATAATCGCAGCCGCTCGGTCGGCTTGCGCCCGCTCAAGATATCGAATAACTAAGCCATGAGGACGGGCAGCGACCTCCGACACGAACATACCACTCCGTTGTAGCCCTGACTCTTCTGTTAACTGAAGCCCGTCAACCGGCCAGGAGATCATCGAGTCCCCAGACAGGAATACATCATTGCTCTCGGCCCGAGTCAACTGAGTCTCCAGCACAACGACCCATGCCTCTCTCTCGGGCTCGTGCTCAACTCTGGTCGAATATCCCATTATTGCACCATCACATAGCACGAGGTTTGAGCAAATATCAGACGGCCGTTGCGTGCCCTGTTGCTATTCATGAT
>CAZOJR010000243.1:0-3615 GCA_964580165.1 uncultured Gaiellales bacterium | reverse complement strand
GCTGGGATTCAACCCCAAGTCGCCGATACCCCTGGTCACGACCAAACGAATATAGCCGTCCATGGCATCGTTCCGCCGGATGGTCTCCATCATGGCTTCCACCAGCTCGTCCCGGGAGAGCGGTATATCGAGCGCGATGGCCTGAGCTGAGGCGTACAACCGGTCGATGTGCGGATCGAGTTCGAATACCCGGCCTCCGTAGGTACGGATGCCTTCGAACACCCCGTCTCCGTAGAGAAGACCATGATCGAAGACACTGAGCTTTGCATCTTCTTTGCTGTAGAACCCGCCATCGATATAGATTTGCATGAGAGCCTCCCTGAGCCTCGTCTGGGCTCGCATCTTTGGATACTGAAGTATACAAAATCTGGCCCGCTACCGACCGAGCGTAGAGCAGCCCCGCACCTTAAGCAGCGGCCCAGGGCCCGGAACGGCAATCCCTACCTAGAGTAACGACCCAATCTGGTACACAATCACTCCCAGTACGAAAGCCACCACCAGCATCAGCGCCAGATTTCCCCCGGTCCAGAGCCAGGAACGCGATTCCTGTTTGATAGCGGCCACCGTGGCCACACAGGGAACGAATGTCATCTGTACAACCAAAAAGGCGGCGGCGGCGGCAGGTGTGAGAACAACAGCCACCTTCGCCGCCAAACCGGCTCCAGCAGCTCCGGCAACTCCGGTCGCACCCGAGCCGAACAAGATGCCCAAAGTAGCGACGCTGTTCTCTTTGGCCACAAAGCTGGAGATCAGCGCCACAATCAACCGCCAATCCCCCAATCCCATAAGCGCGCCCACCGGCTCCAAGAAACGTCCCACCGCTCCCAACACACTCTCCTCGGGGGCGGAACCGGGATAGCTGGAAAGCACCCAGACCACGACCGAGACAAGGACGATCAAGGTACCTGCCTTCTTGACGAAGGCCCAAGTATTCCGCCACACGTAACGCCAGATGGTATGAGCGTTGGGAACATGGTAAAGCGGCATCTCCATGATGAAGGCGCTGCGCTCGCCCTTGAAAACCAGCTTGTTCACCACCGTCCCCATCATGCCCAAGATCACCAGGTTTGTCCCCACGAGGGCAATCAGGGCCCAGGGCGCCGCGGCTCCAAAGAAAGCAGGTGCCAGAAAGACCAGTACCGCCAGCCGGCCGGTGCAGGGTACGAAGGGAGTCAGCATCATGGTGAGCATACGGGCCTTTCGCTCCTCAATGATGCGCGTGCCCAAAACGGCCGGGACATTGCAGCCAAATCCAAGTATGAGCGGCATGCACGATTTGCCATGCAGACCCATCCAGTGCATGTATCGATCCATGACGTAGGCCATCCGGGCCATGTAGCCCACATCCTCGAGCAGGGCAAGAGCAGCGAAGAAGACCGTGAGGATGGGTACGAACGAGAGAACCGTACCCGCTCCGCCCACTACCCCATTGACAACCACGCCGGCCAGCCAATCCGGAGTTCCGGCCATGGCATCACGCAGTAGATCGGAGAATCCTCCTGAGATGAGACCACTGAGGGCATCCGCCGCCGGACCGGCCACGAAATAGGTCACCGCGAACAGCACTGCCATGGCGGCCAGCAAAACCACCAAGCCCCAGAACGGGTGTGTCGCCACCCGATCGATACGATCGGTGATAACCGTCACACCCCGTTGCGGCTTCACTACCGCCGCCCGTACCATCCGTGCCACCCAGTCGTAACGACCACCGGCAATATCGAGATAAGCGTCCTCGTGCTTGGCCAGGATGGCGTAGATGGATTCCCATGCCTCGGGAATCTCCGTCTCCACCAGCCTGGCCACATCAGGGTCACCTTCCAGCAGCTTGAGAGCAAGCCAGCTGGTTGGATAACCTGTAGGAGCACGGCCGGCAAGGAGAGCTTCTATCTCGGCCAGCACCGGCTGATGCTTCTCACGTATGACTGGACGGTTGGGATTGAATGCTTCCGGGTGCTCCACGAGCGCCCCGGCGGCATCAACCAGTTCCCTGAGACCCTTGCGCTTGCTGGCGACCAGTTCGATCACAGGAACACCAAGAGCAGCCTCGAGCACCGGCGCCTCCACATGCAGACCGTGAACCTCGGCCACATCGACCATATTGAGACCGACCACCACAGGGACCGGCAGTAGAAGCAACTCGGCGACCAGGTAAAGGTTCCGCTCCAACGAAGCCGCATTTACCAGTGCTATCACAGCATCGGGCGGATCCTCGATGAGGTAATCCCTGGCGATGCGTTCTTCTTCGGAGCCCGAGGTAAGACTGTAAGTGCCGGGCAGGTCGACGATCTCTATACGATGACCCCGATGATGGAAATGACCCGTCTTCTTTTCCACGGTCTTGCCGGGCCAATTGCCGACATGTTGATCGAGTCCGGTGAGGGCATTGAAGACCGTGCTCTTACCCACATTGGGCTGCCCGGCCAGAGCCAGCCTCAAATCGGGTAATGGCTCAGCCGTCTGTTCCACTACTCGTCCACAGCGCCCAGGCCGCCGGACGGCAGAGAAGACAGCGGTTCCACCCCCACCCGGGCCGCTTGGCCCCGGCCAAGGGCGAGCCTGGCCCCGTGGACCTCGATAAGCAACGGGCCATGACCCCAATTACGGAGCACCACAAGCTCCGCCCCGGGAGTCAGGCCAAGCGCGATCAGGCGCTTGGCCAATCCACGTGCGTGCGGAAGATCGGCCACTACCGCGCGAGAGCCGGGTGGAAGATGAACAAGGGGGGTCATGATCGTGCTCCATTCGTCCTATCTACCGGATGTGACTTCACTCCGTGCTCCTCGGCATACCTCACGAAATGCAGCAACACGTCCGGTTCCAGAACGTGCTCCAGCCGGCAGGCGGTAGCGTCGGCTTTATCCTCCGGAACCGCGAGCACATCTGTCAAAAAACCGCGGATAGCTACATGGCGACGTTCGACCTCTTCGGCGATAGCGGCCCCCTCTCCGGTGAGCGTCACGTGACCATAAGGGGCATGTGTCACCAGACCCCGGCCGGCGAGACCTTTGAGTGCGCCGGTAACCGACGGTCGCGACACGTTGAGCTGCGTCGCAATCTCACTAACCCGCGCTACGCGCGATTCCCGCTCGATAATCAGGATCGCCTCCAGATAGTCCTCCAGACTGGCGCTCAGAGTCTCCTGATCGCCAGCCATCACCGGCCGCGTGTTCGCTTCGCCATCCCGCTGCTGTAGGCCCATGCAGACCGTCCAATCACATGGAAAAGTTAGGCTTAGCTATTTTAGTGCAATTTGCCTAACTCAACAAGGGCACCGGCTGGGTATCTTTCCTGGCGGACAATCGGGGGGACCGACCTCCGGAATTCCGGCTGATGCATCCCGCCAGTGACGAGAGCAAACTCGTCAACGGGGGCTCGCCCACCTCGATCGCAGTACGCCGGCACCTCCAGCCGTGAGGTCTCCGCCGAGCAGATGTCCGAACCGCAGCAATAGCCACAACCGTTTTCCCGTGCCTTGCTCGCCGACATACGCAACACCAGAGGCGTTCAGTACGAAACGGGGATCTTTATGAATCCCAACCCTGGTTGCAGTAACCCCGAGTACTGCGCAAACTTATTCGCAAAGCAGGCCGGCAGAGCATCCTCGAGTGATGCTCT
>CAZOJR010000242.1:0-3637 GCA_964580165.1 uncultured Gaiellales bacterium | reverse complement strand
CGTAGAAGCGGCTCAGGCTGTGGCCGCGGACGAGATCATCTATCTCCTGGTATTAAACGATGGCCGGTGGGACACCGTAGAGCGTGTGCGCACTTCTCTCGAGGTCGCGTCTCCCGATGCGCTCCGTCCTTACACTGTCGCTGAGATCACCGATCAGGAGAATGCCATCATTGATGTACTCAGCCGGATGGTCGATGTCGGTGTGGTTCTCTGTCTGGTCATAGCCGGGTGCAGCCTTGCAGTGTCAATCGCCGGCGGTTTGGTGGAACGGAGGCGGGCCTTCGCTCTGCTCCGATTGGCTGGCATGCCCGTGCGCCGTCTGTATAGAGCGGTACTGCTCGAAGCGGCTGTCCCACTTGTGCTGGCCGCCGTTGCCTCAGCCGGAGTAGGCTTCATCGTGGCCGGACTCATCTTGCGGAATTCATCAGACATGGGATTTATTTTGGCGGCTCCCGGCGCGAGCTATTACGGTCTTCTGGTCGGCGGGTTGCTGGCCGCGCTTGGTCTTGTGGCCGCTACCCTGCCTCTGGCCGGCCGTATGACCGATCCGGGAAGCGTGCGAATGGAGTAGGCGGTTTCGGCCCGTTTCCGCACGGCCGGGGGAGCTGTGAGAAGTGAGCGACTGGGCGGACCGGCAGTCCCCCGGGTCGCCCTTGGTCCAGAACGTTGTCTCTCAGTCTAGATCGCGGATTCGACTACCGATCTCAGTTCATCACGCGTGAGTTCGATAGGATTGGCCCTCATGCTGCTGGCTGCCATTGCCCTATCGAGAAGTTCGTCAATATGGCCGGGTTTCAGTCCAAAGGCGCCGAGTCCGGGGATGCCCAGATCGGTGACCAGCTGCCGCAGCCATGCAATGGCATCACCGGCGTTTGCGCATGCGCTACCGGTGAGGAGCCGCCCGACTTCGTCGTAGCGGGGGAGGGCGGGGCTTTGTGGGCGCCGCTCGCACAGGGCGCGCATATTCGTTGCCACCACATGTGGCAGTAGAGCCGCGCAGACGGCACCATGTGGAGCGGTGATCATGCCGCCCAGTGGACCGGCTATGCCGTGTACTGCTCCCAGCCCCGCGTTGGCTAGGGCCAGTCCTCCGAACAGGCTGGCGATCGCCATATCCTCACGGGCGTCGATGTCGGGCGGTGCGGTCGCGCAAGACATGGCGGACTCTCTGCGAGCCCGTGCGTTCTCGAATACCCTTCGTAGGGAGCGCGCCGCTCTAGCCATACCTTCCCTGCAGAGACTGTCAGTCATAGCGTTAGCGCGTGTGCACACGAAGGGCTCGATTACCTGGGTCAGCGCATCTACGCCGGTCGCGGCGGTGATGGTGGGGGGTAGGTCGTATGTCAGTTCCGGGTCGACAAGGGCAATCGCGGGAAGCATCAACGGGCTCCGCAGGCTTACTTTCACCCGACGTTCGGGCGAGATGATCACCGAGTTGCGGGTGACCTCCGACCCGGTTCCGGCCGTTGTGGGGATGGCCAGCAGTGCGACCGGGGCTTTGGTCAATGCACTACCGCGTCCAATGATCTCCAGGTAGTCGAGCAACTCACCCGGGTTGGTTATCAATATGGCAATGGCCTTTGCCACATCCAGAGCGGCGCCTCCTCCGAACCCGATGACGCAGTCGCACTGTTCTTCTCGAGCCAGAGCGGTGCCGGTCTCGATTGTCGCGAGGTCCGGTTCGTGGGCGACTGCGTATGTGAGCGTCTCCAGCCCGTGTTCATGCAATAGTGCGAGTAGGGGCCGCGCGCGCTCCTGGTCGCTTCCCGTGACCAGGAGCGCGCGCCTGCCCATGCTCGCCGCGATATTCCCTGCTTCTCGGAGCATGCCCGCGCCGAAGATGATCCTCCCCGCTGTCGAGAACTCGAACGGCATGTCACCAGCCCCCGGTGTCGGGGAAGACGTTGGTGTATTTCACGCTGCATCGCGGCTCTGCCATCATAGGTGCGACCGTATCTCTCCACACTTGGTAGTGAGCGGTTTCCTTGTGGGCCATGGCGCCTTCAGCCGTACGGTATGCCTCTACGAGCACGAAATGCGTGGGGTCGTCCTGTCTCTGCGCGACGTCGAATCGTGCAACTCCCGGTTCATGTAGGCTCCGGCGCGCATTCTCTGCCGTGGCCGCCTTGAACTGCTCCACCTGGTCTGGAAGTACTCTGACATGAACGTGAACGATCAGCATTGTCTGCTCTCTTGCCTGCTCTCCCACGGTTCTCTCCTTCCATCGCCGTCTTTGTTCATTGTACGTGTCTGAAGTCATCCGAGACGGTGAAAATGGTATACATATCGGCAAGCGACCGAGGCATGGAGTGAACAATCATGGAGCGAATGATCCTGGGGCGGACGGGCCTGGAGGCGTACCGGCTGGGTTTTGGCGGGATTCCAATTCAGCGGGTAAGCGAAACTGAGGCGGTCGAGATGGTTTGCCACGCCGTCGAGCAAGGGCTCGACTTCATCGACACCGCCCGTGGCTATACCACCAGTGAGCGACGCATCGGGTTGGCTCTCAAGAAAATGGGGATATGCTCCAACCGTGCGAGCGATACTTCGACTGGCGCTACGTCTATCCTCGCCCGTGAAGGCGGACGGCGCGTGATCCTAGCCTCCAAATCACCCGCCAAGGAGGCGGCGGCTGCCCGGGCCGATCTCGAAACCAGCCTGGCTGAGTTGCAGCGGGACTACATCGACCTCTACCAATGCCACTTCATTCAGAGCAAGGCCGACTACCAGACGGTGATCTCCCCCGGAGGCGCCCTCGAAGCCTATCGCAAGGCCCAGGACGAGGGTCTGATCGGTCACATCGGCATTACCAGCCACGCTCTCGATGTGCTCGATCGTGCGCTCGATGACGGCCTCTTCGATACGATCATGGTGTGTCTCAGCTTCCTTGAGCCACAGGCCCTGGAAGCGATTATCCCCAAAGCAATAGAGAAGAACATCGGCGTGATTGCCATGAAGCCCTTCTCCGGCGGAGTGATCGAAGACGCCGGGCTGGCGTTGAAGTACACACTCTCGGTACCCGGGGTTCTGGTTCTCGCCGGAGTTGAGCATCCGGATCTGTTCGACGAAAACTGGCGGGTGTTTCGAGAAGCCGGCCCGTTAACCGAGACCGAGGAGGAGCAGATCAGCGCATTGCGACGGAGCCACGACAAGGTCTTCTGCCGTCGCTGCGACTACTGCCAACCGTGCCCTGAGGGGATCTCCATCCAGACGATTCTCGGCCTTCACGGCCTCGTGAAACGCATGGGAAAGGATCTGTTGCGAGAGACCATGTTCTGGGAGGGAATCAACAAAGCCAGAAACTGTACCGCGTGCGGCGAGTGCATGACTCGCTGTCCCTATGGGCTTGCGATACCCGATCTCATTCGGCAGAACCTGCGCTGGCTGGACGAAGAGGCGGGATAGGCTAGGGCCGGCGTACGTCCAGGCCGGGCCTTCTATTGCACCGGCGGAACGAAGCGGACGCCGCTACGGATACACCGTATTGTCCAACACGAGCATGTCATGGCCGGGCAGTATCACACCTCCGAGATCTCTCAGCCGGTCGAGACTTCGGTAGTACTCCCTCAGATCAACGTAGATCCCATTCGGCCAGAATGAATCACCGGCAGGTACTTCCATGTTTGCGAAATGGGTG
>CAZOJR010000241.1:1995-3669 GCA_964580165.1 uncultured Gaiellales bacterium | reverse complement strand
CTCCACCATTAAGTCAACAGTCTCCCCAAGCGCCTCTGCAAGATTGCACATTCTTGGTACCGCTATGCGAATGAGTTCGCTATGCGACAAGGTCACATACGATAGCCTCGCGACGCTGCTTCCAAGACGTAGAGTTCTACTTCCAGGGTCTCGCACCAGATAGCCCTGCGCCTCCATGGTCTTGACGATGCGCAGGATGTTGGTCTTGGACTCGCCGGTTGCCTCGCCCAGCTGCCGCAGAGACCACTCCTGATGCTCAGCATCAAACAGGCTTAAAACCCGGAGTCCCTTTTCCAGGGTCAGCAAAGTCCGACCCCATCCAGCAGCTGGCCCGAGGGCACGGCGAGCGGACGCTGCGCCACTCTCGGTTGTCTTCAAAGCATGTCTCCTGTCGGCCACCGCACCCACAACATTGGGTGCCTCAAAAAGTATATTAGTGAATCATTCCGGTCAAGCCATGGCATGCAGTCGCAACGCTAACACCCCTGTTCGCTGCGGTAGATAACGTCATCTTGAATCTCAGGCGACAGCATCACAAAATAGGCGCTGAAACCTCCTACCCTAACAACCAAGTCCTGGTGCTTCTCCGGGTGAACTTTGGCGTCAAGCAACTCCTCTTTGTCAACCAGGTTGTACTGAATATGCTGACCGCCATTGCGCATAAACGTATCGGTGAGCACCGCAAGCTTCTCTAGACTCTCGGGGCTTTGCAGTACAGTCGAAGAGTACTTTTGATTCAAACATGAAGCATACGACTCAGGCCACGCAGCTTTTAACACCGACCGAAGCACTCCAGTCGGCCCGTGCTTGTCCATACCTCGCATCGGAGAGATTGAGCCGTCATTCAACGGTTCCTTGGCCTTTCGGCCATTGGGCAAGGCACCAACCCCAAGTCCTCCGAAGTAGTGCCACGAAAGCCCCTCGCGAGAAATCTTGCAGGGAACATCGAACGGGTTTTTGTGCTCCCGGATCACCTCTCCCGAGAACCGACCTACCTCCCGGACCATCAAGTCCGCCTCGTCAATGTCGTTGCCGAACTTGGGCGCGTCAAGGCACAGTTGGCGTACTTTTTCTCCCTCTTTCCCCTCAAAATTCGCGTCTATAGCCTGCAGCAGTTCGTTCATTGTCAGCACGCCTTGGTCGAACACGAGCGTTTTGACTGCCGTAAGTGAATCAGCGGTGTCGACTAGAGCACGGTCACTAACACCATAGGTACGGTCTGCATCGGTTATGAGGATATCTTGACCTTTTTCAAGACACCGGGGCCCAGCGATACACGAGTTGAAGGGGAACCGCAGATACTGTGCTTCAACACTTTGCACAATAGTCCCGAGCCATAGCCACCGATTGACAACAAATCTGTATTCTCTCTGAAAAGCATCGTAGAGTTGATCGAAGGTCCGAAAATCGCGCGGATCTCCAACGTCTATCCCGACTTTCTTGCCTGTGATCTGTGATACACCCCGGTGAAGGGCAAGGTCCAGAACGGCAGCCACATTGATGGCACCCTTGCCCTGTGAACCATTATGATCTATTCGCGACGGAAGAATGGGGGTCACACATCCCTGCCCATACCAGTTCCGGGCATCCTCCGCAGAAATCCCATCTGCCACAAAGCTTGCGACGATATGGTCACTGTTGTCAAATAGTGGAATACCACCCCGGGTCTTAAGG
>CAZOJR010000241.1:0-1985 GCA_964580165.1 uncultured Gaiellales bacterium | reverse complement strand
GTGCCAGTTTACAAGCACGGTCGGAGAAGAGAGTCTGAGCAGTCCTACAACGTGCAGGACCACGTAGCTCAGCTCGTTGGTCGCATCGTGACCCGTCGTGGCATCAACACCACTGACATTCAAGCTGTTGATTGAAAAACTGAACTGGTGAGTTTCCAATTGAGTCTTGCCGACCGGAAGAACAGTCTTCATGCCCCAAAGAGTAAGCGCACTCGCAAGAATGTCTGCGGCTTCGTGCAGAGTTATACGCCCTTCCCGAAGGTCGGATTCATAGTACGGCCAGAGGTATTGGTCCAGCCTGCCGAGAAGTAGCGGGTACATCGCCTCTAGCCCTCTACCCACCTCAATGAAATTCACACACTGGACAGCCTCACGAAAGGTGCGCGCAGGATGCTCGGGCACCCGTTCACATATCGCTGCTATCTCGAGGAGTTCGGCTTTTCTGGCGCTATCTGCCTCAGCCTCAGCCATGCTGCGGGCGAGACTGGCGTATCTATTGGCGTAAGAGATCATCGCCTCACAGACGATGATTGCCGATTGCCAGAAAAAGAGCTTGCTGATGTCCATCTCTTTTGTGTCGTGGAAATGAGAGATGCTGGCTTCCGCCTCTGCGATCAGCCCTCGCATACCCAGCGACAGTATCTTCTCCCACAGGCCCCTCGCTGTAACCCCCGGGTAGTACCCCGAGTCAGGTGTTGGGTCGCCGACCTTCGCTTCTCTGAGGTCATCAGACCATGTTCCCACCGCAGCACGCCAAGCTGAACTGACGTGATCAGGCGCAGTCTGGCCGTCAAAGAACCGGGCGTACTCCCTCAACATCTCCTTGTCCTGGCGCGACAACGCTCCGCGGAAGAGCCTTCCCCCGACGTCACCATCCTCGTCCCAAAGACCCGGGATCGCGTCCCCAGTCTCATCCAAAAAGATCGGCGCCCCCGTCAGGTGCTCTGTCTCTCTGCCGACAATCAGGTCATCATCGAATATGGCGATCGGTACGCGTTCCAGCACCTTCTGGAACAGCCGAGCGCGGCGAATCTCAATATCTTCGCCAACAGTCTCTTTCCAGGACTCAACCGCAAGTTTGATTCGATCCACCGTGATCCTTCGCGGAGCAGCCAGCATGGCGTCCTTCAAACGCTTGGCGCGCTCGCTTAGTTGCACGTCATTGATTGCCGTCAAACGATCTTGTTTGAGGGTCAGTCCGTCGTTCATCTATCGCTCCTAACCGCTTAGCCCACTACACGAATCGCCCATAAGATCCGATATTGGCACCACCTGCATCCTTTATGGATGCTTACAGTATAAAGTACCCAAAATACACAGGCAAGATGCACCGACCAGATGTGGAACCTCCCCCAACTTCATCACACATGCGTCGTCCGGCTGGTTTTACCTCCCGAGGTATGCCTTGCGAACGCGGTCACTGTTTCTCAGTTCCTTGGCATCACCAGCTAAAACCACTGATCCTGTCTCCAACACATAGGCCTGGTGAGCAACGTCAAGCGCCAGCCGTGAGTTTTGCTCAACGAGAACTACGCTGATCCCTCGCTCGTTGATACCGCGGACTATCTTGCCGTTTCTTGCCTGAAAAGGCGATCCCTCAAGGGATCTGGGCGAGAGGAAGGAAGCCGGCCAGTGGCATTTTGATGAAGGAGAAACAGGCGGTTATGCGGGAGCTGGCGGAGCAGTATCGCAAAGGAGGCAAGAAGGAGCGGGGCCCGATCTTAGATGAGGTGATGCGACGGCTTCGCTCGGACGTACAGGAAGGACAGTCAACCCCGGGTGGGCGCGGAATACGGGATTCTACCGCTCCGCGCCCACCCTAAGGACGTTGCTCAGATATCAGAATCCCAGCATACGATAGTCATCGTGCTTGAAGAAGGCGTACGGCAAGAACTGCTCTGCATCCACCTCGGCAACATACCGGCCTCTAGTACATTGGTCCATGTCGACGTAGAACATGGCTGCCACGTCCTTCACCGGAATAT
>CAZOJR010000240.1:0-3676 GCA_964580165.1 uncultured Gaiellales bacterium | reverse complement strand
TCCTCCGCTTGCCTCAACAATGCCGAACACCATGGAGAGTCCGAGGCCGGTGCCTTTGCCCACTTCCTTTGTGGTGAAGAAGGGTTCGAAGGCATGGGATCTGGTTTCGGCATTCATGCCACACCCGGTGTCGCTCACCGACAGCACTACGTATGGCCCCGGCTTAACCTCGGGGATTCCTTCGTCAAAAGGATCTCGCTTGACGTTGGCAGTCTCGATCGTGAGTGTGCCACCTTGAGGCATGGCATCCCTGGCATTCACAGCTAGGTTAATGATCACCTGCTCCATCTGAAGGCGATCAACCTCGATTGCCTTCAGATGGGGGTCGAGCTTAATATGAAGATCGATGTGTTCTCCAATGGTGCGGCGCAGCAGGGTTTCTGTGTCGGCGACGATGTCGTTTAGGTGGAGCATTGTGGGACTGAGTGCTTGGCGTCTCGAAAAAGCGAGAATCTGTTTGGTGAGTTCTGCCGCACGTTCTCCCGTCTCTTTGATGTCGGCGATCAGCTCCCGGTTGGGATCGTCGGGGGGCAGAGTAGGCAGCACAAGAGTGCTATTCCCGATGATAGCCGTCAGCAGGTTATTGAAGTCATGGGCGATTCCGCCTGCCAACTGGCCGATCGCTCCCAGCTTCTGAGATTGGCGGAGCCGTTCGTCGCGCTCGCGCAGGGCCTGTGCGGCTCGTTTCCGTTCGGTCACGTCGCGGTCCATCCCTCGATAGCCGCTCGGCACGCCGTCGTGGTCGAAAACCGGGACCCCAGTAGTCTCCATGATAACCAGGCTCCCGTTCTTGTGTGTTTTGACATTCTCTAAGTCACGGAATGGATCCGGACGGGTTGAGGTCGGGAAGAACATGGTTGCAACTCGCCGTCTCTCTTCCGGCGGCATTAGGTCAAAAGGGGTCTTCCCTAGAACCTCATCCGGTTCATAGCCTAGGATGTCGGTCACCTTGGGACTGGCAAAGGTGAACCTGGCCTTTTCGTCCGTTTCCCACACCCAATCCTGGGCGGTTTCCACGATCTGACGGTAGCGCTCCTCACTTGCCCGCAACGCTTCCTCAACCTGTTTTGACTCAGTGATATCCAGTATCACTCCCTGCCAAAGAGTCCCCCCGTCCTCCGTACGTTCCGGGAGCGCATTGCACAAGTGCCAACGCATGCCCTGCTTGGGCAGAACCGCTCTGTATTCAACCCGGAGCGGCTCCAAGGTGCAGCCGGATTCTCTGGCTGCCTCGAGTACCCGGTCCCGATCGTCAGGATGTAACCGATCATATATAGGAGAAGCGTCTTCGCGCACGTCTTCCGGGGCCAGTTCGTAGATATCGCCGATTCCCGGTGTTGCCCAGGGGAGACAGGATTTACCGTCTTGATACTGCCGGAGTTGGTAGATCATCCCCGGCACTTGGGCGGCAATCTTGGCTAACAGGTCGTGACTCTTGCGCAGGTTCTCTTCGGCGAGCCTGCGCCGGGTGACGTCGTGCGTGATACCCCAGTAGCCTCGCAGGTTGCCTTCATTATCGAACTGAGGGATCCCCGTAGATTCCCCATATACTACGTGCCCATCTCTGTGTAGTCTGATGTGCTCCAGATCATAGAACGGCGAATAATTGGCTGAGATAGGGACACAGAACGCCCTTGTGCGCTCAGCCTCTTCGGGTGACATGAAGTCGAAGGGACTTCTGCCCAGGACGTCCTCGGGTTGGTAACCGAGTATGTCTCGGATGTTAGGACTCACGAACGTATAGCGACAGTCCGTGTCGACTTCCCAAACGGCGTCGTGCGCGGTCTCGACCAGCCTACGGTAGCGCTCTTCGCTCTTTCTCAGCTCCGCTTCGGCCGTCTTTCTCCCTGTGATATCGCGAAAAACCATGAAGACCCTCGGCCTAGGACCGTCATCGGGCTTGACGACCGTGCTGATTTCGGCGGGGAACTTGGTACCATTCTTGCGGATAAACGCACCCTCCGTCGTTGTCTTGTCCGCATGTTTCTCTTCTTCACCGTCTTCGTCGATGGCCGGGATCGGTTCGAGAAGACCGGCCAGCCCGCGTTCCCGTATCTCGTCCACCGTCATATCCAGAACTCTGCATGCCGCAGGGTTAGCCTCAAGAATGGAGCCGTCGATTCTTAGCAGAAGAACGCCGTCGAGGCTGAGGTTGAAGAGAGCGTGATACCTCTCCTCGCTCTCGGTCAGAGCCTCCTTTGCCTGCTTCTGGGCCGTCATGTCCTCGATCATCACCAGATCGAGAGGTTTGGTGGCGGCAGTGCCGGGAATCAACGAGACCAGCACCCGTCCCCAAATGACGGTGCCATCCTTGCGCAGGTAGCGTTTCTCCTGCCGCCAGTGAGTGCGTTCGCCGGCCGATAACTCTGACCGCGCTGCCCATCCGGCCGCGATATCGTCTGGATGCGTGTAGTCCGTGAAACGAAGGCCAGCGAGTTCTTCGGCGGAATAGCCGAGCAATTCCTGGAGGGCGGGGTTGGAGTGAATGATGCGGCCTTCTCTCGTGACCAGACCGACTCCGACCGAGGCGTGAGCGAAGACCGACTCGATAAAGGTTTTGAGGGCGAAACCTTGCGAGGTACTGGGATCTTCGTGCTCGCGTGGATTGGTCATCTATGTCTCCATGATGTCACGTTCCTCAGTATCTTTGAGAGATATCGGCAGATGGGAGAAAGAACTGGATGCTCTCGGCGCGTGCCTCTTATTTGGCCCTAAGCACCTCAGCGACTTTGGCCTCGAGGGCCTCTGGCGTGAAGGGCTTGCCGAGAAAGTTCACTCCTTCGTCTAGGCGCCCGGCATGGACGATCGCGTCGCGGGTATATCCGGACATGAAGAGCACAGGAAGCGCTGGCCAGTATGACAGCAGCTCCTGTGCCAGACGGTTCCCCTGCAACTCGCCGGGCAGGACCACATCGGTCAGCAAGAGGTCGGGCGGCCTCGTAACAATTGCAGCCATGTTCAGAGCCTCCTTGGCCGAAGCTGCGCTCAAAACCTCATACCCGAGCCCGCTGAGTATGCGGGTTATCAGGCTTTTGAGCGAGATTTCGTCTTCAACAACTAGAATCCGTTTGCCACCGATCTTCCCGGAATGGAGCGGAGTCGCAGCGGGGACCGGTTTGCTTTTTGAAGTAACTCGAGGGAGATAGATATTGAAGCGCGTTCCTTGTCCCAGTTCGCTATGGACGGAGATGGTGCCGCCGCTCTGACGCACAATGCCGTATACGGTGGAGAGGCCGAGTCCGGTGCCTTCTCCCGGGGCTTTGGTGGTGAAGAAGGGTTCGAAGATGTGTGACATGGTTTGCGCATCCATGCCGACTCCGTTGTCGGAAACACAAAGCATCACGTAGTCCCCGGGGATAGTGTCACGTTGGGTGTGGCAGTAGTCTTCAGCGGCCTCTACGTTGGCGGTCTGCAGGGTGAGCTGCCCTCCGTGTGGCATAGCATCGCGCGCGTTCACCGCCAGGTTCAGCAGGGCCTGTTCCAACTGGTGTACGTCGACCTCGGCCAAACCCAGATCGGGCTGCTTGAGAATTTGAAGGTTTACATCCTCGCCGATTATGCGTCGCAGTAAAGGCTCGATAGCGGCAAGGACGTCGTTGAAGCACACCACTTCCGGTTGTAGGGGTTGCTTGCGCGAGAAGGCCAGTATCTGCCTGGTGAGAGTGCTCGCCCGTTC
>CAZOJR010000239.1:0-3699 GCA_964580165.1 uncultured Gaiellales bacterium | reverse complement strand
AGAACGGTCAACTTGCGCTTGATGTCCCTCTCAGCTTATCTCATCCATCGACCTCCCCTTGACTCTCGCTACCTTACAGCTTGTGTCAACTGAGGTCGTGGATTCCATGCCCGACGTGTACTTTCCGTGTGCATCGCGCGCCAGCCATCAGGCAGCAGAGCAATCCCGCAAGGAACTAAACCCCCGCAGATGCGGGGGCTAAGAATGTGCCGTCTGGGACTCGAAACCAGGACCATCGGATTGAGAAGGCGGAACCGGCCAATCCACCGCGTGTTCGCCGGTGACAACCCGTGCGGGTTCCTCCTGCAAAATGGCTGCTTCCTGACAGCGGTTGTGGCTCTTCGTGCCCCCCTGCTCTAAGCCGTTCGTTGGCAAAACGTTGGCAGAAGAGGCCGCCGCGATTCCCTTGTCCGTGCTTCTCGTGGAGTCGGTCCGGACATGTGGGCTGTTCAAGCTACTGGGCCTTCTCTGATATGACGAAGCCTAGGAAGTCGGGCTCCCGCAGAGCGCAACGGCCGTAGAGAGATTTTGTCAGCCAACCTCTCCTCGCAGGCCATGCCCGGCCGCTCTCGCATCCCCCCGCCTCGCGGGTCACCCCTCCACAGATCTATGTCGCCTAAATTCTGGTCTTTATGCGTGGCATCGACGGGCCCCAGCTTCTTGGTTAGGTAGCCTTGCTTCTTGATGACCGGCATGTGGGCTCCTCCTTGAGACACTTCAGCCAGCAGTCCCCGTAGTTGTCGCTGGTCACGGTGCTCTGCTCCCGGGCCTCTTGAGCGCCGACGATGGCTCCTTCCAAGCAGAGATCGGCCTCCGGGTTATAGAGGGCCCCGGCGATCCACTTGTAGTCGACTGGGGAGTTGTGCTGGCAGAGCCTACATACCTGACAGCCATCGAGGTAGGCGATCTTCGGCCTGCTGCCGTAGGTGAGGCAATGGGCAGCCTCGGTCTGCGCCTGGCGATTGTCGAACGGGAGGACGACTCGGCAAAGTTGTACTGCGCTGCTCAGAGGAACGGCTTGACCGTTGCGTCCGGAGGATATGCTCGAGCTTGCCTTCCGGCGTCGCGGCAGTGACAACGCCCGCCTGGATGCGTATCCGTCTCGATACAATCCTCGGAAAAATGGTATCGTGCATCATGCGGTGGACATGCCGCATGTCGCCCCATGATTCCAGCACCACCGTTCGCGACCCACCGCAAAGAACTTGGCTTCGGGACTCTGACATTGCCGTGCGCCGCCGCTCCGTTCCGTGCGCCCTGGAGGTGTAGCCAGTGCATTACGATCCTGAGAAGAATGATCATGGCCTTCCGTACAACCCGTTCAAGGCATGCGTGGTCCCAAGACCAATTGGGTGGATATCCACCGTTAGCGCAGCAGGCATACACAACCTGGCCCCCTACAGTCAAGTTCAGAATCTGACTTTCGATCCCCCATACATCATGTTCTCTGCCAATCAGACCTCCGCGGGCAGCCGCAAGGATTCGGTCGTCAACGCCGAAGAGACAGGTTCATTTGTGTACAACATGGCAACCTACGACCTTCGCGAGGCGGTCAATACCACTGCACGGGACGTGCCGCCCGAGGTGGACGAGTTCGAGTTGGCCGGACTGACCAAGGCGTCGTCAATGAAAATCAGCCCCTGCCGTGTGAAGGAGTCGCCGATCAATCTCGAGTGTGTGCATCATCAGACGCTTCGGTTGCCCGGAAAGGGACCCATCGGCACCGTTGATATCGTAATCGGCCGCGTGGTGATGATACACATCAAAGATGAGGTCATCCTTCCCGACGGCCACGTGGACCTTGCCAAGATCCGCCCGCTGGCTCGGCTCGGCTACCACCAGTACACAGCCGTTGACAGTGTGTTCGAGATGGTCATCCCCGAAGTGGACGAAGTTGTGCTTGACGGTCTTGAGGGCATTAGTCCACCGCCACAAATTGGCCTGACATAGGTCCTGTGGACCCATGCACTGCGTCAGATACGCGTATGTCGCGCACCGCCCGTCTTGGGATGCGGGGCGCAAACACAGAACAACGACGCTGCCCCGACAGACTTCTGACCTGGTCTCGGAACCCTGTCCCTGTTCATTGGCAAATTAAGAGAGGATCCTCAGGCGGAAGTCTTCGTCCCTCCCGCCCGTGGATCCCATGGCTAACGCCTTCTCATTCCGCGGCTAACTCTGAGCCCCCTTCTGCCACTCCAGCCAGCTGCAGCTAAATGGTCGGCGACACGTCAGAAGGCGCACTGACACGGCCCTCTCTCACCCGTTCATAGCGGGCATCCAGGTACAGACAGGGCTTGCCGCGATAGGCGCCCCTGATAGGCTCCTGTTGATCTGGCTGATGGCGGAAGCGGAGAAGCTGCGACCGCACAGTCCTCAGGTGATGGCTTTGACCTTGCGGGTCGACACCCCTGGACGTACATCTCCTCAAGCGCAGACACCAAAGCCTTCTCGGAGAGTTGACACCGCTCGAAGAGCTCGGCGGAGAAGCGGCCGTCCCTGTCACGGGGAACTCTGATCTCCAGCTTTCCCACGCGGGTGATAGGGATAGGGGTCCAGTGGGTAGCTGCCTGCTGCCGCATTCTTCATCTGAGATGGTGACTATGTGCTCCATCTCGTGGGGGTGACTTAGTATGACATGCATACCATGCCTTTTCCCTGCCCCATCCCAGATAAGGCTTTTGTACAACTTGACAGACACAACCTAAGGGGACACCGCGGCAGAACGTGTGCTTTCCGTGTGCATCGCGCGCCAGCCATCAGGCAGCAGAGCAATCCCGCAAGGAACGAACCCCCCGCCATGTGGGGGCTAAGAATGAGCCGTCCGGGACTCGAACCCGGGACCATCGGATTAAAAGTGCGTCAGGCGGACGAATACCGGCGACTATCCGCGACTATCCGCAAGCAACCAATGCCGCATGCCGGCTGCTTCGTCTGCCATCTGCGAGCGTCGGCGACCAACGGCGAGTATCCGGCTCGTTGACTTTCCGTTGACAACCGGTCGGCCAAGAGCTACGGGGCAAGTACGCTCCACCTTTGAATCAGCCTGTCGCAGTCGTCTTCTGGCAAGAAGCTGTTTCCGCTCAGCATTCCCTTGATCGCGGAAGCGGCCGATGGCGGGTCAACGATCGCCATCGAGACAAGCTCTTCAAGGACTTTCAAGACCCCGATGACCCGAACCCCGTGATCTGCGGCCGCGCTGGGCACGTGCTTGAAGTTGCTGGTCACAAGCGGCAGTCTCTCCCGGCGAGCAACGCATAGGACAGCCGCGTCATAGTTCGAAAGGGCCCTACGCTCTCGCGCGAACATCATCACATCTCGAAGCTCGTCTCCGGACAGGGTGGAAACCCGGCCTCCCCATGTCTGGTAGAGACTCCAGGTAACATCTCGAATCTCATGTTCGAGCAAATCAGGAATGAGTACTGTTGACACAGCCAGGCAGGGCCGGAGGACCTTGCCCAACTGAAGGTCCTCAACCGCGCACGTGTCGATAACAAATCTAGGCGGCAGCGCCATCTTTAGGCATCGACAAGGTGCGGACTCGCACGCCGAGGAGTTCGGACGCTCGCGATTCGGTGAGCATCTGCTCGGCCAAGGCTCTGAGCACAAGCTGCTTCAGCTTGCGTGGCTCTTCTTCTGGATATGCTACGCCAGGTTCCTCGCGATGCCAGCATCTACTGCGGAAGAGCCGGAAGTAAT
>CAZOJR010000238.1:2997-3776 GCA_964580165.1 uncultured Gaiellales bacterium | reverse complement strand
AGATGATGTCGTCCTGGATCTCGGGCGAGAGCATCACGAAGTAGGCGCTGAAGCCACCCACTCTCACCACCAGGTCCCGGTGCTTGTCGGGATGCGCCTTGGCATCCAGCAGCTCCTCCTTGTCCACCAGATTGAACTGGATGTGCTGCCCGCCGTTCCTGAAAAAGGTGTCGGTGAGCACGGCCAGCTTCTCCCTGCTCTGCTCGCTCTGCATGAGAGTGGAAGAGAACTTCTGGTTGAGGCACGATGCGTACGATTCCTTGAAGCCAGCCTTCAGCGCCGAGCGCAGGACTCCGGTAGGACCGAGCTTGTCCATGCCGCGCATCGGCGATATTGAGCCGTCGTTGAGCGGCTCCCTGGACTTGCGCCCGTTGGGTAGTGCGCCCACACCCAGCCCTCCGAAGTAGTGCCACGACAGACCTTCTCTGGAGAGCTTGCAGGGCTGGTCGAAGGGGTTCTTGTAGGCCTTGATGACGCCCCCTGAGTACGCGCCCACATCGCGGACCATATAGTCGGCTTCGTCGATGTCGTTGCCGAACTTGGGGGCGGCCAGGCACATCTGCCGGATCTCCTCACCGCGCGTACCGGCGAAGTTGCTGTCGAGCGCCTCCAGCATCTCGTCCATGGAGAGAGTCTTGTCCTCGTATACCAGCTTCTTGAGAGCCGTGAGCGAGTCCGCCGTGTCGACGATGGCCCGGTCGCTGATGCCATAGCTGTGCGTGACGTCGGTGATGAGGATGTCCTGGCCCTTCTCCATGCAGCCCGGCCCCGCGATGCAC
>CAZOJR010000238.1:0-2987 GCA_964580165.1 uncultured Gaiellales bacterium | reverse complement strand
ACGAGTTGAATGGGAAGCGCAGATACTTGGGTTCTACGCTCTGCGCCAGGGTGCCGAGCCACAGGAAGCGGTTGACGATGTACTCGCACTGCTTCTTGAACGCCGCGTAGAGATCGTCGAAGGTCTTGAAGTCGCGTGGGTCACCCACGTCGATGCCCACCTGCTTCCCGGTGATCTGCGAGACGCCCCGGTGCAGAGTGAAGTCCAGGATCGCGGCGACGTTGACGGACCCTTTGCCCTGGGCGCCGTTGTGGTCGATCTTGCTGGGGAGGATGGGGGTGACGCATCCTTGCCCATACCACTCCCGGGCCTCTTCGGCAGGGAAGGAGTCCTCGACAAAGCATGAGACCACGTGATCGCTATTCTCGAAAAGAGGGATGCCTCCCTTGGTCCTCAGATTGGCCTCCAAGCCTTTCAGGAGCAGCGAATGCGGAGTGCCCGCGTTCCAGTTGACGAGGATAGTGGGGGACGACATATGGAGCAGCCCGGCCATGTGGAGTATGAGATAGCTGAGTGGATTGGTCGCGTCGTTGCCGTCCTTGTCCACGCCGCCGACGTTGATGCTGTTGATAGAAAAGCTGAACTGGTGGGTCTCCCTCTGGGTCTTGCCCGTGGAGATGACGGTCTTCATGCCCCAGAGCACCAGCGCGTTACCGACCAACTCGGCCGCCCTTTCCAGGGTGATGCGCCCCGCCTCGAGATCTCTCTCGAGATACGGCCACAGATACTGGTCCATCCGGCCGACCAGGAGCGGATACATGGCCTCGAGGCCCCGGCCGACCATGATGATGTTCATGCACTGCAAGGCTTCGTGGAAGGTTCGCGCCGGGTGTTCCGGCACCCAGTCGCAGATCGCGGCAATCTCCTCGAGCTCGGCCTTGCGGGCGACATCCGCCTCGGTAACGGCCAATTCCCGAGCCAAGGCAGCGTAGCGCCGCGAGTATGCGATCATCGCTTCGCAGACGATGATAGCGGCCTTCCAGAAGTAGACCTTGTCGATGTCGGTCCCCCAGGTCTCGGTGAACCGATCAATCGAAGCTTTTGCTTCGTCGATGGTGGCCCGCAGACCCTTGGAGAAGATTTGCTCCCACATACCCCGGCAGGTGATGCCCGGGTAGTAGCCTGAGTCCGGAGTGGGGTCGGTGCACTTGGCATCAGTCAAATCCTCTGGCCAGGTGCCCATGAGAGCCGCCCAAGCCTCTTTGACGTGATCGGGCGCGGTCTTGCCCGCGAAGAAGCGGACGCTCTGGCGCAGGATCTCCTTGTCCTCGGCCGACAAGGCTCCCTTGAAGAGCAGCCCCCCGACCTCGTCGTCCTCCGCCCAGAGACCGGGAATGGCGTCACCATGCTCGTCGGGGAAGACCGGCGCGGCCACCAGATGCTCCGTCTCCCTCCCCACGATCAGGTCGAAGTCGTAGATGGCAATTGGCATTCCCTCCACGACCTTCTTGAACAGCTTAGCCCTGCGGAGTTCGATATCTTCGCCCTCGGTCTCCCTCCAGGACTCCACAGCAAGCGGTGCCCGGGCGACCGAGACCTTCCGAGGCGCGGTAAACATGGCTTCCCTGAGTGTGCGCAACCGTTCGCCGAGAGCTATCGCGCCTATCTCCTGTGTCCGATCGGTCTTGGATTCCGTCTTGATGTCAGTCGTCGCGGTCATTGCCCTGTTCCCTCACTTCTTGGTAGGTCAATTCGACATGGTGCACTCAAATCCATGGCCAGTGAAGACCTCCTGAACGCCCGCCAGATCCCGAGCAGTGAGTGGCGCCACGCCGGGAAGCGGACAGGGTCGGTCGAGCGACCTGTATTTGCCTTCTGCCAGCCGGTGATACGGCATGAGTTCCTCACGACTCCTCGTGCTCGCGATCCGCTGCAAGAAACCCGCGATCTCCTCGAGATTCCGCGGTTCATCGGTAATGCCCGGAATGACCGGCATCCTGAAGAGCACGTCCGCCCCGCTCCCCGCGACGATAGCGGCGTTGACCAAGATGGTCTCATTCGTGTGGACCGTGTGGTCGGCGTACCGGGCGGGGTTATACAGCTTGAGGTCGTGGAGCCAGCAATCGGCGTGGGGCGTGGAGGAACACTCGGCGCACGGCCGGCTCGGGGGCACACCCCGATGTCTCGACACAGGTTTGGATACCAGCATCGCGGCACCTCCGGAGCAACGCACTCACAAACACGGGCTGAAGAAGCGGTTCCCTTCCCGAGACGGTGACTCCTCCGCCCGATGCGCAATAGAATACAACATCACGGCGCACTGGAGTTGCCCCGTTTTGGCAGACACCTGAGTTACCGGAGATTGCACTATGGTCAACGTCGTCTTGAGCACCACGTCCTCGCCCTGTCTCATAAGCTTTTCTCCGGCGGCCTTGATCTGAGCAACGGCCGCCCCCACAAGAGCCTCAGACTCTTCTCTCCTTCTGCTGGGCGGCAGCCTCCCCCAGTTAAGCATATGCTTCTTCAAATGCCTCGGTCGCAGATAGCCCTTTGGACTGCTTTTGAACCTGCGGGAGGAGGTCAAGCGCCTCTGGTGAGCCCGGTCGAGACAGCCTCAAATACCGGTCAGTCCCTTTCCGGAACCCGCTCGAGCAATGCGACGCACTCACTTCTCAGCACGGGAATGTCGTCTTGCGTGACTCCAAAGACCGTTTCGTCGTCCACCGCGGCGTAATCATGAGTGAGCACATTCCGAAAGCCCACCACCATACGTGTGTGGGAGATCTGGTCGAAGAGATCCGGGGCGACTCGGCCAAGGACCGATACTGCCTCTCCAATGATGATGAACTCCCGTTCGACCGAGGATCGAGTGGAGCGAGAGTCTCGATATCTGGATAGGTCCACGCGGTCAAGAACCGCTTCGATCGCATCACACGCCTCGATAACGTCGGCAAGGTAGGCGGTAGCGCTACGCGGCATACAACATCTGTTTGGTGCGCTCGATGTCCTGGGCGATGTACCGGTTCTTGACCGCGTTGACCATTACT
>CAZOJR010000237.1:3219-3815 GCA_964580165.1 uncultured Gaiellales bacterium | reverse complement strand
AAAGAAGCTCATCTACGATCCTTAGGGCTTCGGCTTCCTTCATCTCGGCCATAGCCTGGACTAGCGGATGACTCACGGCGGCTCCTTTCACATGAACACAGTACATCTGAACAAGGCCACGCGATTTCCCTAGCGGACTTCAAGTCCCCTTACGGTGTCTGCAGGACAACACCCCATCCGCATATCGCGGAGTCGATGATTTGAGAGTCCCCTCAAGCACCCTATCAGTCATGGACTATACAAGACACGCCCTGCTTGCGCAACCCACCTATATAGACAGTATGATATTCTTCCGGATGTTAGATGGCTAGATAGCTTCACGATGTGGATGTCGGGTGGGGCCCGAGTTTCTGCAGCTCGGGTGTCGAGCACGGAAAGCAACGGAGCGCCCGTTGCCGGCAATTCCCAATGGTCTCCATGAATTCTGATTTCGAACCGGTTGACATGCGGCAAACCAAAAACCTAAACCAAAACTCTAACCATATCTCAAGCCCGGCAGATCACGACGGCAACCAGCCGCCTGCCTATCTCAGAATTGCGGCGACCTTGGCAGATCGCATCACGTCGGGGGTCTATGCCGCCGGCAGCCGGTTACC
>CAZOJR010000237.1:0-3209 GCA_964580165.1 uncultured Gaiellales bacterium | reverse complement strand
GAGTTCGGCGTGAGCCCCATGACCCTCCGAAGAGCGACCGCACGCCTTGAAAACCAGCGCCTTATCGCGGGAGTAAAGGGCAAAGGCATTTTTGCGCGTTCCCTTGATCTCGGTGACTCAGTTTTCAGGCTGGATTCTCTGACCGGTGAATGGCTGGATGAGTCGGCGGAGATACGCTTGCTATCGGCTTCGATGACCCGGGCCGATGAGAGAATCTCGTCGATGCTCGGCGTTATGCCTGGGAACCGCGTCATTTACCTGCGACGCTTGGTTCTCTACGACGGAGACCCGGCTATGTACCATAGAGAATACATTACCTACGATCCACGCCGGCCATTTGTCGAATCACAACTTCAACTGACCTCTCTGCACGCCTTTCTGGATTCGGGTGGAGCGCAGCGATTCCCGCGTGGGGAACTCACTTTGACCGCGGTCAACCTCGACGAGGAGAGCGCCCAGGCCCTGGGACAGCCCGAAGGTGCGCTGGCGCTGTGCCTAGAACACGTCTTTCAGGAACACGACCATACACCGGTTAGCTGGGGTTGGTTCATTCTGCGGGCCGAGCTGTTCCGTTTGCGAGCGCGACTGGGACCCGAATACGAAAGCGGGAGGTAGCCACCATTGGCCACTCTTGACGGACTACGTATGGCCCTAATCGAGTTGGACGAGAAGCGAACACTCGAGCTCACACAGGAGCTCTTGGCCCATGAAGAAGCAACACCATTCTCCATTCTGAATACCTGCCAACACGCACTCAGAGTGGTCGGCGAGCGCTACGAGCGTCAGGAGTACTACATCTCCGGGCTGATCATGGCCGGGGAGTTGTTCAAGGAGGTGCTGGACCTGGTGCAGCCTCTGTATGACCACGTGCCCATCGAGGAATCCTCTGGAACTCTGGTGCTTGGTACTGTGGCCAGAGATATACACGACATAGGAAAGAACCTCTTCGGCACATCGTTGAGGGGCTACGGATTCAAGGTGATAGATCTGGGTGTAGACGTTCCTGCGGAGGAGTTCTTGGCCGAAGTCGAACGATCACGGCCGGATGTGGTTTGCCTCTCGGGACTCATCCTAGCCGCCTTTGACAGTATGAGAGAGACGGTACGGCTCATTCGAGCCCACGAGGACAGCCTCGGTTATCGTCCTCCGGTGGTATTGGGGGGGGCGATCATCGACAGCCGCGCGTGCGAGTACACAGGGGCCGATTCCTGGAGCACGGATGCAATGGAGGGAGTGCGTATCTGCCAGGACATCGTGGCACGCGCGAAGACCAGACCGTAACAGTTAAACCCAGCCGCTCGTCGAGGCATCCGGCGGCCCGGAAGATTCGCGATATCGACCCCGGGCCCCACCTTGACGATCCCGGGAACGCAGTATCCCGGATTTACACGGGGACTCACATGGGAGAGAATTGGTGACACACCGGCACCAACTTGCTGCTAGGCTGGTGACAATGAACGAACCGATGACTGACCCGCTGCAGCCACCCAGCTTAAGCCCCGCCATAAGCACCATGGTCCTTGTCGTCTCGTCGATGGGCGGGTTTCTGGTCACCTTTATGTCCTCTGCTGTCAATATCGCCCTCCCCTTGATAGGGGAAGAGTTCCATGTGTCGGCGGTGACACTCAGTTGGATATCCCTCTCCTATATTCTCGTATCGGGAGCGACTCTGTTGCCGGCGGGCCGTGTCGCCGACATCTACGGCCGAGTGCGTCTGTTCACCTGGGGCATGGTTCTCTTCACCGTTCTGTCCTTCGCCAGCGCTCTCGCGCCCTCGGCCGGCATTCTCCTGGCATTGAGGGCGATGCACGGATTGGCGCTGGCAATTGGTGCGTCGACCTCGATCGCCCTGGTCATGCTGGCCTATCCACCTGAATCCCACGGAAAGGCATTGGGGCTGAACGTTGCCGCAGTCTACCTCGGCCTCACTCTTGGTCCGGTGCTGGGGGGGCTTCTAACCCATAACCTCGGTTGGCGAGGTCTCTTTCTCGTTCTGGGAGGGCTCGGATTGGTGAACGTGGCGCTTCCGCTCTGGAAGCTGCGAGGCATCGACTGGCGAGAGCAGAAGCCCGCAGGTTTCGACATATTGGGGGCCATTACCTACGCAGCAGCATTGATAGCAATTCTCATGGGATTCTCGCTGTTACCGGACATCCTTGGGACTCTGCTGATCGTCGCCGGAGTTAGCGGCCTGGCGGCATTTCTTTGGTGGGAAACCCGCGCAGCCAATCCTCTGCTCAACATTGATTTGCTCCGGCGAAGCCGTGTATTCGCGTTTTCCAACATCGCGACCTTCATCAACTACGCAGCCACCGCCGCGATGGTCTTTCTCATGAGCCTCTACCTGCAGTACAACAGGGGACTCGATCCGCAGACAGCCGGCCTTGTTCTGGTAAGCGGCACCTTTCTACAGGCAGCACTGTCTCCTGCCGTCGGCCGTCTGACCGACCGGCTCGAAGCAAGACGCGTAGCCTCCGTGGGCATGGCGGTTTCTGTGTTTGCCCTATTCGGGCTGAGCTTCGTTGGCACGGCAACTTCGTACTGGTTCATCATTGCCATGCTCTGCATGCTCGGGGTGGGTCTTGCCCTCTTTGCGACGCCCAATATGCACGCCATAATGAATAGTGTGGAAACACGGTGGGTGGGAGTAGCCTCGGCTACAGTGGCCACCATGCGACAGGCGGGCATCAGCATGAGCCAGGGCCTGGCCACACTAGTACTGGCCCTCGAAATGGGTCGGCACGCCATTCAACCGAGCGACTACCCGCAAGTATTGGGAAGTGTGCGTATCAGCTTTTTGATCTTCACTGCCCTTTGCGTCTTGGGCGTTGGCGCCTCGCTGGTCGGCCCCCGGCGAACAGACCATCGGTGATCCGCATCCAAGCCTGCCTCGATTCTTCAAGGGACAAAGCGGTCGTGCCCGTCCTCGGCCGGCCGTAGAGCGGCGTCCCGGGAAACAATCTGCTAGTTCAAGCCGGGACCGGAATCCTTGCGTCTATGCGCGTAGCGACTGCGTCGTATCTCATCCTGCGTTAGGGCGGCCAATCGTTCCGGTTCCTTCACCGGGGGAGAACAGACGTCGCCTCCGTGCGCATAGAACATGACGCAGTCGCCCTCAACTTCCACGTCATAGAGAGCTTCCAGGGGAATGACCTCGGGATTGCTGCCACTCATCCCGATAAGCACGGCCCTCGTCGTCAATTGCAGCT
>CAZOJR010000236.1:2139-3824 GCA_964580165.1 uncultured Gaiellales bacterium | reverse complement strand
TTTTGCTCTTACCGGCTTCGGTTGCAATCGCATCCAATTGTAGCGCGGCGCACCTTTATGCCGCCCTTATGTCGGCATTGTTATTGTGCTTTTCCGAGGAGCGAAGCGGACCATCCCCCAGACGGTCCGCACCTCGTCTCGGCGAGCCCGCGTCGCCGAGGGCCGCCCGGCCCCTGCACCTCTGGGCCGGGCGGCCATCTAGTTATCTTATCTATGTCGCCCAGTACAGCCTTTGACAGATGTACGTGCCGCTGGTAATTTACTTTGATGATAATGAAAATGAATATCCACCAAGCAGCCGGGAGGCAGGATGCAGTCTCGGTGAGAATGAGGCTCTGCGCTTGAATTTTGAGGAATCAGCAACGGTTGCTGCTGCTCTGGCCGATCGTTCGCGCCTGCGCATTCTCGGCGCGCTCTTGGCAGGGCCGAAATGCGTGGAAGAGTTGGCGGCCCAACTCGGATTGGCTTCATCCACTATTTCTTTCCACCTGAAAAAACTCCGCTTGGCCCGGCTGGTCGCTGTCACGCGAGAGCAGTACTACACGGTGTACACCCTTATCCCGGAATCCCTGCGCCTGACGGTGCGAGATCTGGTGGCTGCAGACGACCCACTCATGATTTGCCAGACCAAATCCGTGGTTACCGAACGCAGGAAGACACTGGCCGCTTACCTCGTCAATGGACGGCTACAAAAAATGCCAGTCCAGAGACGGAAGAGGACCATCATTCTCGAAGAATTCGCAGCGCTATTCACGCCCGGCGTGAGATATCCGGAGCAGAGTGTCGACAAGATGATACGAACGACCTGTGATGATCACTGCTTGGTGCGGCGCCTCTTGATCGATGAGGGCTATCTGCAACGCACCCAGGGCGTCTATGAGCGCACCAGTAGACCGCTTGGCCGGCCGGTGGACCCGTCCGGCGCCGAAAGAATGAGAGGAGTGGCAGTGAACGCCAACATGAGCGGCAATGCGACGCCGGACATGGAACTTGACAAAAACCAGGACACAGATTCCAATACCCACCGCAGTTCGCGGGCGTATCGCGCCGCCGCCCGCCGTGCCTATGGAGAGCGAAAGAAGCAGGCGGGTGTTTTTCGAGTGCTCAACACGGCAAACGGTCGTGTGTTGCTGGGATCCGCCCTTGACCTACACGCACCACTCAACAGGGTGACGTTCGAGCTCGACATGGCGATGTGTTGGAACCCTGAGATGAAGCGTGATCTTGAGACGTTCGGTAGAGACAGCTTTGTTATCGAAATACTTGAAAAAGTGCAATCTCAAGACGATACGGATTTCGATCCCGAGCAGGAGCTTCAGATGCTCGAGCGGAAGCATCTTGCCTCGCTGGACTGGAGTACGTCGTACAACAAAGATAGCCGGATCCGATACCCATAGTCGCACCGATCCGCAAGGGCACGCGTAATCGGGTAAACTAGGATTGTCGGCTGAACGTGATCTCCGACCTGCGGAGGAACTCGCATGCAACCCGAGATACAAGGCGACCCTACGGAGAGACAACGCGCACGCCAACGCCGAGCCGAACAGATACAACGGCGACGTATGGCTCTCGGTAAAATCCAAGTAACGATATAACAAATGCGCATTAAAAAAGCGCTTCCGGTTTTGGAAGCGCTTTTTGTTATTTGCGTTGATCGGATATGAACCATATTGAAGATACTCTTT
>CAZOJR010000236.1:0-2129 GCA_964580165.1 uncultured Gaiellales bacterium | reverse complement strand
GCTCGTGCTCGTAATCGCGTGCCCGGGGGGAGAGGAGAACGCAGTCACCACGACCACCGAGCCAGAGGGATCCACAGATATCACTCTGTATCTGCCACCTATACTGCGCAACTCACAGGAACAGAGTCAGTCCCACCGGTGGATACCGCCGCTGAGGCCACTTTGACATTGACTTATAATGAAGAGAGCAAAGAGCTCTCCTTCGTTCTTGAAGTCACCAGCAGCATCACCAATCCAAGCGCCGCCACCATATACCAGGGCAGTTCGGGAGCTTCCGGAACCGCCGTCCATACGCTGTTCACGGGCCCCACTAAAGAAGGTACGTTTGTGGGCACGCTGGTAGAGGGCTTTATCTACGATGAGGATCTAATCGGCCCTCTTAGAGGCGGAACGATCGCGGACCTCATCGCTCTCATCGAAGATGGAGACGCTTACGTAAGCATCAGTAACACTTCGCATCCGGTGGACGCCATCCGCGGCCAGATCACGCCCTAGACCACAGCTCGACAGACCGACAGACCGGCAAACGCATCTGCCGCCCATCCGAGGGACGGCATCTCATACGCCGAATATCGCACAAGAGTTGACATTGGTATTACTACTGTGATTTAATTCACTGTGAAATTGAATACATGATCAACACCAGCTGATTCAAGGATTGTGAAGATGGCAGAGAGCGGCAAACGAGACAGCAGGATATCGCTCCCCACCGTTGAGCGCCTGAGCGTCTATCGCAGAGCTTTGGAGGAGCTGGGGCATGAAGATGTCCAGTACATCCACTCCCATCAACTGGCCGCTCTGGTCGGAGTAACTCCGGCCCAACTCCGGCGCGATCTAGCGACCTTCGGTAGCTTCGGAAACATCGCCCGTGGCTATGACATCCGCCGGATGTCACACACCATAAGCGAGATCATTGGCACCGACGAAATCCAGAACCTGGCCCTCGTCGGCGTAGGCAACCTCGGTCGGGCATTGCTCTCATATGGGGGTTTCGAGGAACGTGGCTTTCACATCGCCGCCGCCTTCGATACCAGCCCGGACAAGGTGGGGAGGGTTTTCGCCGGCCGTCGTTGCTACGGCTTGGACCGATTCGAGACTGTGATCGGTTCTCTGAATATTCGCATCCTCGTTTTGGCTTCTCATGCGGATGGACTGCAATCCGTGATCGAGAGAGCCGCGGCTGCCGGTGTACGCGGATTCTTGAACTTTGTTCCCAAGATGACCACGGTTCCGGAAGGTTGCTTCATGGAACACATCGATATCTCCGCCAAGCTCGAAAAACTATCGTTCTTGAGCCGGCAGATGAATACATAGTCGATACCGGCATCAAACCTGGAATCTGATTGGAGGCGCCATGGGCACAAAGAAGATACTCGTAGTCGACGATGACCGCGACTTGGTGGCGTCTATTGAGGCGTTTCTCACCGCCCGTGGTTTCATAATAACAACGGCACACAACGGCAAGGAAGCGTATGCCCATATCGTCTCGGACAGGCCAGATTTGATCGTCCTCGACGTCATGATGGACTATGAAGAAGAAGGGATGGTTCTGGCCAGCGCCCTCAAAACCGACAGTCCCACCAAAGATATCCCCATCGTCATGCTTTCCGGTTTCAACGTTCAAGAGGACGTGCGCGACAAGGTCATCGCTTCCCTCATGGGGCAGGATTGGCCAGCAGAAATCTTCATGCAGAAGCCTGTGAAGCTTGTGGAACTAGCTGAGCGAATCGAAACACTACTGGAGCACTCCATAACGAACCGCACTCCCCGGTCAGGCGAAGGGAGCCAGCCGTGAGCACCGTCCAAACGCTGCTGGCGGGACACACCGAAGTTTCGCGGGATCAACTCGTACCTCTCCTGCAAGAGATCCAGGCCAGAGAAGGCTATCTATCGCAGGACGCAATGACCGAGTTGGCCGCCTTGCTCGATACGCCGGTGGCGCGTGTATACGGAGTAGCGACTTTCTATAACCAGTTTCGCTTTGCCCCACTGGGGGAGCACGTGATTGAGGTCTGCCGGGGCACCGCCTGCCACGTAAAACAGAGCCTGGAATTACACCAGCACCTTCAGCGCCGTCTCAAGCTTCGCCCCAATGGGAATTCCGCCGATGGACGGTTCTCAGTGCTGAG
>CAZOJR010000235.1:318-3832 GCA_964580165.1 uncultured Gaiellales bacterium | reverse complement strand
GAGATCGTCTATGAGATCGGCGGCGGAGTGCCTAATGGCAAGGAACTGAAGGCAGTACAGCTCGGAGGTCCCTCCGGAGGCTGCATTCCCAAGACCGACCTCAACGTCCCTGTGGACTACGAGACTTTGCAGGATCTGGGAGCCATTATGGGTTCGGGCGGCTGCATCGTCATGGACGACGACAGCTGCATGGTCGACGTGGCCCGTTACTTCTTGGATTTCATCCAGGACGAGAGCTGCGGCAAATGCCCGCCCTGCCGGGTAGGAACCAAGCGCATGCTCGAGATCGTTACCCGCATCTGCAACGGTGAGGGGGAAGAAGGCGATATCGAGAGACTCGAAGAACTGGGCAGCATTATCAAAGACACGGCGCTCTGCGGACTCGGCCAGACCGCGCCCAACCCGGTGCTTTCAACCATCCGCCACTTCCGCCACGAGTACGAAGCCCACATCAGAGACCACTACTGTGAAGCCGGCGTATGCTCGAGCATGTTCATGGCCAAGTGCACCAACGCGTGTCCGGCCAGCGTGAATGTCCCGGGATTTGTGAGTCTCATCGGCGAGCAACGTTTTGACGAGGCCCTCAAACTCCACCGGGAACGCAATCCTCTGGCCAGCATCTGCGGCCGGGTGTGCTTCCATCCCTGTGAGAGCAAGTGCCAGCGCGGCTCCCTCGACGAGGCGGTGGCCATCCGCAGCCTCAAACGATTCATGACCGAGCAAGAGACCGAGGTCCAGGTACCGGAGATCCAGGAGAACGCCGCGAACGCCGCCCGCAAGGTAGCGATTGTCGGCAGCGGTCCCGCCGGCCTCTCCTGCGCGTACTTCCTGGCCCGCCTCGGCTACAAGCCGGTGGTATTCGAGAAAGAACCCAGCCCCGGCGGTATGCTGGTACAGGCCATTCCGGCCTACCGGCTCCCGCGCGAAGAGCTGGGACGCGAGATCAGCATGATCGAGAGCCTGGGCGTCAAACTCGAGACCGGTAAAGAACTCGGCCGCGACTTCACGCTGGCCGAACTGAAAGATCAAGGGTATGAAGCGGTCTTTCTTGGAGTCGGCGCCCCCAACGGCATCGGCCTGGGTATTCCCGGCGAAGAAGGAGAAGGTGTCACCGAAGCCCTGACCTTCCTTCGCGAGTACAACGTCAGCGGCACCGCCCAGGTAGGCAAGGAGGTAGCGGTGGTTGGAGGTGGCAACTCCGCCATCGACGCAGCCCGCACGGCCCTACGCCTCGGTGCTAGTCACGTGACCATTCTCTATCGACGCCAGCGCGAGCAGATGCCCGCCTGGGCCGAAGAGATAATCGCAGCCGACGAAGAGGGCATCACTGTAATGCCGCTCACCAGCCCCAAGGAGATCATCCGGGACAAAGCCGGCAAGGTGACCGGCGTCCTCTGCCAGCAGATGGCCTTGGGTGACTACGACCGGAGTGGCCGGCGCCGTCCGGTGGCCGGACGTAATCCTGACTTCACAGTGCCGTGTGACCAGGTGATCGCGGCCTTTGGCCAGACCTTGGACGCCGAAACGGTACTGCGCGGTCTTCCGGTCGAGTTGCGCAACGGTTGGTTCAAGGTCGATAGCCATACCGGCACCACCAGCGTCGAGTGGATATTCGCCGGCGGCGACGCTGCCACCGGTCCAGCCTCGGTCGTGGAAGCCGTGGGTGCGGGCGAGAAGGCCGCTGTGGCCATTGACGAGTATCTCACCGGCACCAACCACGCCTTCTGGCGGCGCGACATCGCAGTCGACACCTACTTCGATCCTGACGCCGACCCGGTGGCAACCCCACGGGCAGCTGTGGTGTGCCTCGACCCAGAGGCCCGAGCCTGCACCTTCAACGAGGTCGAGCTGTCGTGGAATCTGAAGACCGCCTGCGCGGAGGCCAAGCGCTGTCTGCGGTGTGACTACGGCAAGATTCCGGTGGAAGCCGCCACGGCAAGTGCCACGCCCGCTGCCACCGAAGCACAAGGAGACGTGAAGTAATGCCGACACTGACTGTAGACAACGTCAAAATCGAGGTGCCGGAGGGCACTTCGGTCTTGGAAGCCTGCCGGCAGGCAGGCTCCAGGGTACCCACACTCTGCTATCTCGAGGGACTCCAGGCTATTGGTGCCTGCCGGATGTGCCTGGTCGAGATCGAAGGAGCCAAAACGCTCGTCGCCTCGTGCACCCAGCCGGTTGCCGAAGGCATGGTGGTAAAAACCAGCAGCACCAGGGCGCGCCGTGCGCGGCGCGCCGTCCTCGAACTGCTCTTGTCGGAGCACGACGGCGATTGCTACACCTGCGTCCGCAGCGGCGACTGCGAGTTACGCCGGCTGGCCTACGAAATGGGCGTGGACGTTATCACCTATACCGGCGAGCGGACACGCAAACTCATCGACACCTCTACGCCCGCTCTGGTCAGAGATACCGGGAAGTGCGTGTCCTGCCGGCGGTGTGTCGCGGCCTGCAACGAAGTGCAGGGTGTAGGCGCGCTGTTCCCGCAGGGCCGCGGCTTCACAACGGTCATCGGGCCGGCTTTCGCCAGCAACCTGAGCGACGTGGTCTGCGTGCAGTGCGGACAGTGCGCGGCGGTCTGCCCGGTCGGGGCGATCGTGGAACACAGCTCCATCGACTGCGTGTGGGACGCCCTCGATGATCCGGCCAAGCATGTGGTCGTGCAAACGGCACCGGCCATCCGAGCTGCTCTGGGCGAGGAGTTCGACTACGAGCCCGGCACCCAGGTCACCGGCAAGATGGTGGCCGCTCTGCGCCGCCTCGGGTTCGACGGCGTCTTCGACACCAACTTCACAGCCGACCTCACCATTATGGAAGAAGGCACCGAGCTGCTCACCCGTCTGAAGAAGGCGCTGGTCGACAAGGAGCCAACGGCGCTACCCATGTTCACGAGTTGCTCCCCCGGCTGGATCAACTACATGGAGCACTTCAACCCCGACATGACCCCCAACCTGTCCACCTGCAAGTCACCTCAGCAGATGTTTGGTGCGGTGGCCAAGACTTACTATGCAGAGAGTCTCGGACTAAAACCTGAGGATATCGTGGTGGTATCGATAATGCCGTGCACCGCTAAGAAGTTCGAGTGCGAACGACCCGAGATGACCGACACCGGATGCCAGGACGTCGACTTCGTTCTCACCACCCGTGAGCTGGCCCGCATGATCAAGCAAGCTGGGATCGATTTCCGCAACCTCCCTGACGAGAAGCAAGACGCTCCTCTGGGGATCTCCACCGGTGCGGCCGATATCTTCGCCAACACCGGCGGGGTCATGGAAGCGGCTTTGCGTACTGTGTATGAGATCGTGACCGGCAAAGACTTCCCCTTCGAAAACCTGCACGTCCAGCCCATCGCCGGTCTGATCGGCGTGAAAGAGGCTTCGATCACCATCGAAGAGACCAAGCCGGAGTGGGATTTCCTCAAGGGAGCGACGCTGAATGTCGCAGTAGCTCACGGCCTCGGCAATGCCCAGAAGGTCATCGATCGCATACGGAGCGGAGAAGCGAACTACCACTTCGT
>CAZOJR010000235.1:0-308 GCA_964580165.1 uncultured Gaiellales bacterium | reverse complement strand
CTGGCGGATGCATCGGTGGTGGTGGCCAACCCCGGCTCACCTCCGACGCTGTACGTGAGGCACGTATCCGTGCTATCTACGCTGAGGACGAAAGCCGTGAGCTGCGCAAGTCGCACGAGAATCCGGCCGTTATGAAGCTCTACGAGGACTTCCTCGGCCAGCCTCTCGGCGAGAAGTCCCACCATTTACTCCATACGAAATACACCGAGAAGGATCGCGTCTGAACCCCAGCAACAACTTGACAATAACCCGTGATATGGTGAGAGCGGCATGACGACAGACAAGTCAGCATTGATTCTGATCGTCGA
>CAZOJR010000234.1:0-3867 GCA_964580165.1 uncultured Gaiellales bacterium | reverse complement strand
CCACCAGGCGACTGACCGCGTGCTTCTCCATGTACTCCGACATGTCAACTTGGATGAGTGCCGATTCCTCGCCGAAAAGAAATTCGGCGAGCGTGCGGGCCAGCTCCGTCTTGCCCACACCGGAGGGCCCCAAAAATATGAACGAACCGGCCGGACGATGCGGATCTTTCAGCCCAGCCCGCGACCGCCGGATGGCTCGTGACACAGCCTTCACCGGTTCGTCCTGGCCCACAACCCGCACGTGCAAAGCCTCTTCCATACGAAGCAGTCGGTGGGTCTCCGCCTCGGTGAGCTTGGCAACCGGTATGCCCGTCCACATGGCCGTGACCTCGGCGATCTCATCTTCGCCTATGGAAATTTCCACCGCCTCATCCGATTCCCGCCACTTCTCTTCCAGTTCGCGGCGCCGGTTGAGCAGCTTCCGCTCCCGGTCGCGGAGCGAGGCCGCTTTCTCAAAATCTTGGACCTCGATAGCGCCTTCTTTCTCCCGCCTCACTTCGAGGATGGCGTCTTCAACCTCACGCAGGTCGGGAGATGAACACATGTTCTGGATGCGTTTGCGAGAAGCGGCTTCGTCGACCAAGTCGATGGCCTTGTCGGGTAGGAAGCGGTCGCTGATGTACCGGTCGGCCAGGTAGGCGGCCGCTTCCAGAGCCTCGTCGGTGATACGCACGCGGTGGTGAGCTTCGTACCGCTCGCGCAATCCGGCCAAGATCCTCTGGGTTTCAAGAACGTTTGGTTCTTTCACCAGCACCTGCTGAAAACGCCGCTCAAGGGCGGCATCCTTGGACAGATGCTTGCGGTATTCGTCAACCGTAGTAGCCCCGATAGTCTGTAGCTCTCCTCTCGCCAATGCCGGCTTCAAAATCGAGGCCGCGTCAATAGCGCCTTCGGCGGCTCCCGCACCCACTAGGTTGTGGATTTCGTCAATGAACAGGATGATGTCGCCCCGCTCGTTGATTTCCTTCATGACCTTTTTGAGTCGCTCTTCGAACTCGCCGCGGTATTTTGACCCCGCCACCAGCGCGCCCAAATCGAGGGTATATATCTGCTTGTCCTTGAGCAGGCCAGGAACGTCATTCTTAGCGATACGACGGGCCAGGCCTTCGACCACAGCCGTCTTGCCCACGCCCGGCTCACCCACCAACACCGGGTTGTTTTTAGTTCGCCGGGATAGAATCTGCATGACCCTTTGAATCTCAGTTTCCCGTCCGATTACAGGATCAAGCTTGTCTTCTTCGGCATACCTGGTCAGGTTGCGCCCGAACTGATCGAGGACTTTGGAATTCCTGCGCTCCTTGCCTTCGGACGGAGAACTCGCCGGAGTACCGCGGGCCGCACGCCGGCTGGGGGCAGACAACATGCGCATCACTTCTTGGCGCGTACGGTCCGGATCAACATCCATATCGCCCAGTATGCGGGCCGCCACCCCTTCGCTCTCGCGTGCCAATCCCAGCAGGATATGCTCGGTGCCAATGTAATTGTGGCCCAAGGACAACGCTTCCCGCAAGGCAAACTCCAACACCTTCTTTGCCCTTGGCGTGAAGGGGATCTGCCCCTGTGACTCGTTGTCGCCCTCCCCCACGATCCGCACAACCTCCGCGCGGACTTCATCCAGAGTAACCTCGAGGGAGCCAAGCACGCGTGCAGCCACGCCGTCGGCCTCACGGAGCAGGCCGAGCAGCAGATGCTCGGTGCCAATGTAGTTGTGGCGAAGGTTGCGGGCCTCTTCTTGGGCCAGCACTATGACCTGCCGTGCTCTTTCTGTAAAACGCTCAAACATCAAACATCTCTCCTAGGCCAGTGCACTTGCGCCTGCAAAGATCTCACGCATCACCCGTGCTCTGATTTCATCAATCAGGGGGCTTTCGAGGCAGCCCGTCTTTCCATCCATATATTCGACTACGATATGCGCGGGCTGAAGCCTGCTCATCAATGTGAAGGCCGGCTCCGCCCCCATGCCTGGAACCTGAACCAGGCCAAGCTCTATACCCACCTGGACGGCCGATATGAGATTGACCGCCTCAGGGAAAGATATTGACCAACCATGCTGGCCCACTCCAAGCGCACGGCCTATCTGGTCGCGAGTTTGAATACGATTCTCCCGCACCAGCATTTTTCTCACCGACCGCTCTTTCTCTACTATGCTTCGAGAAATATCGCCGATTTGCTGGAGTATCTCATTCTCTGACCTACCCATGGAATCAACATTGGAAACCTGCACCACACCACCCGCCCCTCCCCAGAGGGGAGTCAGAACCAAACCGTTGCCCGCAAGCTCCAGTGCAATGCCGGCCAAACGACCGGTTAGTGTCAACGCGGGTAGATGCAGCGTCGCGTATGCCCGCATGCCGCTCCCGGCCTGCCGCGGCCGGGCGGTCAGGTACCCCCATCGAGGGTCAAAGGCGTACGAGAACGCCGTCTCCAACTGGTCGTCGATCCGGCTGAGCAATGACCACAGCCTGGAGAGTTGGCCGCTCCGCCTGAAGCCGAGCAGCCGAAAATGGTCGGCGCCGTTGATCTCGAGCGAAGCCTCACCCTCGCCGTAGACCGCGAAACCCCGGCCCGCTCCCGAACCACTCGCGAATCCCGGCACCATGAGACCCCGCTCGACCATGAGAGCCACCTCGATGTTAGTCATCTCATCGAGATCGTACACACGCCACGGCCGTCCCCACCCACTGCCGGCAAGGGTTTCGAAAACCTGCGCCCTCAAGTCCTCAAGGGCAGCCGCGTCCTCAACATGGGGAAACCGGTGCCCCGACTCGTTGCGCGTTAAACCAAGCGCCGATGCAGTAAAGACAGAAGCCATCACTCCGGCCCCTCTTCCAACCGCCGCCCCAATTCCGCCAACCGATCCCGCACTCCGGCCGCCTCCTCGAAGCGCTCGTGCGCGACGAGCTCGCGCAGCATCCGCTCCAGCCTCATGATCTCATGGCGGAGATTATCGGTCTCGGGGCCATGGTGGGGCATCTTGCCGGGGTGCTCCACAGGCTCGGCACCCCCCGTTATAGAAGCTTCGAGATGGTCCGCGAAGACCTGATAGCACTTAGCACAGCCGACCATTCCCGATTCCTTGAGATCAGACAGCGTCGTGCCACAGACCGCGCAAAACTTGGCGTCCGGCTCCCCAAAGGCAGGAATAGTCTCTTCGGATCCGTCATTCACCGGAGTCTTCCCCAGGTGCCGCAAAACCGACGGAACGGCCAGCACCAGCGCAAGACCGTTGGTCTGTTCGGCTACGTTCTCGGCACAATTCGGGCACAGATGTGCATGGATAACGGTACCGTCAACCACCCGCAACAGATGCACGGTCGCAGGCTCTTCCCCACACATCTCGCAGGTCACGGAGCCATCTAAGCTCAGACCCCAATCGGGTGACTCCTCTGCAAACACCCGGTCCTCCTCGAACGGTAGACTAGAGTGACCGGCCCACCAACCGGCACGAACGTACGGGGAAATCGGCGCGTGCTGTGCCGGGAAAGGATCACTATCTTGCCCCAAGAAGTTTAGCATACGGCCCTTGCTGTCCGGCCGCACGGGGAACCCGTCGCATACGCGACTCAGTACGGCAAGAGCTATTCAGCGCTCGGGTCTCAGCTGCGGAAAGAGAATCACGTCGCGGATCGACTCCGCCCCCAGAAGCAACATGGCCAGCCGGTCGATACCGATACCCAAACCACCGGCCGGCGGCATACCGTACTCCAGCGCGCGCAAGAAATCCTCGTCGAGCACGTGAGCCTCTTCGTCCCCAGCCTCTTTATTGCGTGCCTGTTCTTCGAAACGACGTCGTTGATCCATGGGATCATTGAGTTCGGAGAAGGCATTCCCCATTTCTTTGCCAGCGATAATTGGCTGAAAACGCTC
>CAZOJR010000233.1:3502-3913 GCA_964580165.1 uncultured Gaiellales bacterium | reverse complement strand
AGCCGCGTCGGTACACCTACCGTATCGTTTTCGCACCTGAGACCATCGGTTCTCTCACCTACCTCAGCAGGAATCTTGAGCAGTTGAAGCGCAGTGTGGTGGCGGGATTCAACATCACATGTGTGGGGGATGAAAGGGCCTATTCATTCTTACCCTCCAGAAAGGGCTCGACTCTTGCGGACAAAGTGGCATTGAACATCCTGCGCGACTCTCATCCTGCTTTTGTCCATTATTCATACCTGGACAGGGGTAGCGATGAACGACAGTACTGCAGCCCCGGGGTGGATCTTCCCGTTGTCTCAATAATGCGTTCGAAGTACGGAACGTACCCTGAATACCACACATCTCTGGATAACCTCGAGTTGGTCACGCCCGCCGGTCGCGCTCCGCTGCGGCTTGCCACCGTTGGCA
>CAZOJR010000233.1:0-3492 GCA_964580165.1 uncultured Gaiellales bacterium | reverse complement strand
CTTTGAGGTGCTTCGCGACTGCTTGGAGTTGCTGGAGCGAAACCACATTTACCGGTCGACCTGTTTGGGCGAGCCGTTCCTCAGCAGACACGGTTTGTACCCAACCATCGGTGGAGGCGTCTCCCCTGTGCAGGTACGCCGTCTGATGGATCTTATTGCCTACTCTGATGGCACCAACGATCTGGTCGACATCAGCAACGCCATAAAGGTGCCGGCGAAGCAGCTCTATCCGCTCGTGGAGATCCTGGTGGCAAGAGGCCTGCTTGCCAGGGTTGATGCCAGCGAATGAATCCACGTCGACGCACCGGCGGACTTCTCGCCTCCACTGCGATATACACGGCGGGAGACCTGCTGACAACCCTGCTATCGGGGTTTGTCTTCATACCCCTGTATCTGCACTACATGACGCCCGCCGAGTACGCCATCTATGGAACTGTAACGGTCATGACGACCATGCTTGGCGTGATTTTCAGCCTGGGACTCAGTTCTGCCGTGGGCCGGTATTTCTTCGTCTATCGACCATCAGGGCGAGAGTACGCATTTCTCGGCAGCATCTGGCTCTTTCAAACCTTAGTCGCTCTGGTGCTCACGGCCGTGGCTTTGCTCTGGGGGGAGTCGCTGTGGAGACTCATCACTCCTGATATTCCCTTTCAGCCCTATATCTGGTTTGTTGCTATCGGTGCGTTTCTGACGTTTGGCGCTTTCATCTACCCACTGTGGCTGAGAGTGCAGGAGCGGCCTCTGGGCTTTGTGTCTCTCCAGGTCGCGGGAGCCGGCTCCTACGCCGTGCTCTTGGTTGTTCTAGTTGTGGCTTTGGGTGAAGGAGCTCAGGGTGCTCTTGGAGCTGCGCTTGGCTCGAACGCTCTGCTTGCATTGCTGGCCGTTTTGCTCCTTGGGCGGAAGGCCCAATGGAGTATGGATATGTCCCTGATCCGTCCCTCGCTGGCCTTTGGCGGTTGGATGGTGCTCGGCACGTTTGTCTACTACATCTTGAATAGATCTCAGATCTTTTTCTTACAGCATTACGGCGATCTGACATCTGCGGGAGTGTTCTTCCTCGGCCAGCAACTGGGAGGGCTTATCACAATGATCTCCATTGCTTTCGGCAAAGCCTGGCAGCCGGTCGTATATTCCTCTCATACCGATGATGAAGCGGCTGCCGCCATCGCGAGGATATCGAAGTTCTTTGTGGCGGGCATGCTGTACATCGTGCTCGGTGTCACGCTGCTTTCGAGCGAGATTCTCTATGTTTTCGCCAACCCGGAATACTATGGCGCAGGCGTGGTCATCCGCATTGTGGCTATCGCCTCGTTCATCTATGTTCTGGGAACCCTCAGCAATTCGGCCCTTCTGTACCAGAAGCGCGCGCGTCTCACGCAGGTACCGTTGCTGGTTGCGGTTGGGTTGAACGTTGTTCTCAATGTCCTTTTGATACCGCGTTTACAGATGATTGGAGCAGCTCTGGCCATGCTCCTCGCTTATCTCGTCATGACCTCGCTCAGCTTTGCTTTGGCCCAGAAGTGTCTACGCGTGGCATATGACCAGAGGGCTTTGGTAAAAATTTCGGTAACTGCGGGGGTCATAGTGGCCGGGGAGTGGGTGTTTATCCCCGAGACTGTTGGACTGCTTCCCACTTGTATCAGGGTGGGGCTGCTTATAATGTATCCGTTGGTTCTCACGCTGACGGGGGTCTTCGCTAAGTCGGAGCAAAAAGCCATGTGGTCATCTGTGGTGCGGATCATGCAATTGCCATGGTCACGCCATAAATGCGAGAAACAACCTTGACCCGCCCCTTACGGCTGAAAGGCATAACATGAATGCGCGTTTTTCGGGAGTGCTTCAGCCCCTGCGGGATTTAAGAGAAACGCAGGCTGCGGGCCGGTTCAGCCGGTGGATGGCCAGCTCGATCAACGCATTGGCAGAAGATCTGCCTCCCGTCTCCGCGAGGACCGGTATGGCTGGGTTTGTAGTTCTCCCCTGGCCGACCTTTGCTCTATTGCCGGAATACATCCTTGCTCTCGCTATGGCCTTTCGTCTACGGGGACGTGAGGTTGGACTCGTGTGGGACGACACGATATTCGGATCTGCTAGCGTGGGGGAGCGAGCACAACATCGCCGGATTAGGAAGCTTTTGGAATCGATGCCCCACACGTTGCCGGTTTTCCAGTTAAGCCGGTATTCTCCGGACGCGGACGATGATCTCTCGGGAATAGACACAGCCAAGCTGGCGGAGCAGAACGCCATTCGTCGTTTTCTCAGCGAGACGTTGCCCGACGATGCCCAGGGGGAGTGTGCTCTGTTCGGCCAGAGCATGGCCAGGGCGGCGGGCCGGATTCAAGCTCTCTTGCGGCAGCAATCGTTTGACTACCTCGTTGTACCCGGCGGCATATATCGCACGAGCGGACTATATATGGAACTTGGGAAACGTGCCGGAGTCCGTGTGGCTACTTTCGACTCTGACGGGCCGGTGCTATACGTAAGCACTGATGGTGTGGCCGCTCATCACGATGATATTCCGCGAGTGTTTGACATGTTTCCGGATAATGATGAAATGGTCAACCAAGGGCATGCTGAATTGGCTCGACGGACGAGGGGAGAGGATATTTTCTCCTATCAGACGGTTGTTGCCGAGGGGTGCGAATCCACCGGGGGAGTGCTAGTGCCTCTCAACCAGAGCTTCGACACGGCCGCGCTGGGGCGTCACCGTCTCTTCAGAAACCAGACTGAGTGGATGCTTGCGCTGGTTGCCTGGGTTCTCGAACACACCGAAGAGGACATAGTGGTTCGCCGACACCCGGTAGAGCGTAAGACGGGGATGCACAGCAACGACGACTACGAGGGCTTACTGCGCAAGAGATTCGGTCCTTCCACGCGTATCAGGTTCGTTCGTCCAGACGAGCAGGTCAATACATACGATCTTATTGAGGGAGCGCGCGTTGTGTTACCGCACACCTCCACTGTTGGCATTGAGGCTGCGGCTTTGGGCAAACCCGTCGTTGTCCACAGCGACTGTTACTATGCCGGCCTCGGGTTTGTCTGGAATGCAACGACCCGTGACGAGTACTTCAACCTGATCGGCCGCGCTATATCGGGCGAAATACGTCCCAGCGAGCAGCAACGCCGTGCTGCTTGGAAGTGCTACTACCTTACGCAGCGCTGCGATCTCCTGGAGGCGGCGTTCACTCCAGAGAGCATTCGTAACTTGGTTGACGGTAATCTTCGGGCCACTCTGCGCGGGCCTGACTTGGATAGTGTGTTTGAGGCCATCGATGGTGACCGTCCTCTCTGTCTCATGACACACTTGTGTGCAGTTGGGCGGTGAAGGTCGATGCGCTTCTGCCGAACGAGGTTTCTTATGGCGATTGAGGCCCTGGTGAGCTTCATCTCCCGCGGTGCGATCGTGCTTTACTCACGGTGGGTGGGACTCCGTCTGCGCAAATACGGAAGGGGTTTTCGGATCTCGTATCCGGCGATCATCGCCAATGGATCAGG
>CAZOJR010000232.1:0-3951 GCA_964580165.1 uncultured Gaiellales bacterium | reverse complement strand
GAACCGGCTTCGATTGCCACCCTGACCGTCACCTCCGGAGGAAGCACCCGCTCTCTATAGACGAGATCCTGAGCTTCGAACAACTCCCAGCTAGGAAGGGCCACTACACGGGTATCCACACCCCGAGCGGATAGTATGCCCTCAGCTTCCATTGCTATCTCGACCTCGGAGCCCGTTGCTATCAAAATGGCTTGGGGTCTCTTTTCCGGGGTTCCTGTGATGTCCTTGAGTATATAGCCGCCTTTCAGCAGCCCATCCGCCGGAGCCAAGACGTCGCGATCCAGTACCGAGACATTCTGCCGGGTCAAGACTAGAGCGGTCGGCCCGTCCCGCCTTTGGAGCGCAGCCTTCCAGGCCACTACCGTCTCGTTCGCGTCGCTCGGCCGGATTACTGTGAGTCCGGGCATGGCCCGCAAAGAGGCGAGGTGCTCGATGGGTTGATGAGTGGGACCGTCTTCACCGACGGCGACACTGTCATGGGTAAAGACGTAGATCACCGGGAGTTTGGAGAGGGCGGCCAGCCTGATGGCCGGCCTCATATAGTCGGTGAAGACGAAGAAGGTACCACCAAAGACGAACAGGCCACGATGATAGGCCATCCCGTTGAGGATGCCTCCCATAGCATGCTCGCGAACGCCGAACCGGAGGTTCCGGCCACCCGGCTCTCCCGCCTGGAAGTCACCCAATCCCGTCATATATGTGTTGTTCGAAGGAGCGAGGTCAGCTGAGCCTCCGACGAGAGTAGGCGCCGCAGCAGCCAGCAAATTCACGACCTTGCCCGACACAGAGCGAGTGGCCACCTTGTCCCCGCCGGTATACACGGGCAGGATATCTTCCCAGCCGTCCGGCAAACGGCCGGCCTGGGCTTCTCTCCACTGCCGGGCCAGGTCTGGATGCTCCGACTCGTACCGTGCAAATAGCTTCTCCCAACGGGCCCGCGCCGCGGCTCCGCCGGCGGCGGCCTCCGCATACCGTCTTCGCACCCGCTCCGGAACCGCGAAGAACAGGTCCGCCGGCCAACCGAGCTCCTCTTTCGTCAGACGAGCCTCTTCGACGCCGAGTGGTGCCCCGTGGCACTCGGCGGTTCCCGCCTTGTTGGGGCTGCCGTAGCCAATTACCGTCCGGACCTTCACAAGAGAAGGCCTGCCCATTTCTGCCCGAGCTGCGGTAATAGCCGCATCGACGGCCGCCAGGTCGTTGCCGTCTTCGACCGTAAGCACCTGCCAGCCATAAGCCTCGAATCTCTGTCCCACATCCTCGGTGAACGCCAGGTCGGTGCAGCCCTCGATGGAGATATGGTTGTCGTCGTAGAGAACAACCAGCTTGCCCAGCCCGAGATGACCGGCGAGCGAGGCGGCCTCGGCCGTCAGTCCTTCCATCAGATCTCCGTCTCCGACCATGCCGAAGGTCATATGATCGACCACCGGAAAACCGGGCCGGTTGAAAGTGGCCGCGAGAAAGACTTCGGCGATCGCCATACCTACCGCATTGGAGAACCCCGCCCCAAGCGGCCCTGTGGTCGTTTCCACACCCGGCGTGAGCCCAAACTCGGGGTGTCCGGGAGTCCGGCTCCCCCACTGCCTAAATTTCTCCAGTTCTTCGATGGCCAGGCCGAAACCCGAGAGGTGAAGCAGGGCGTATAGCAGCATCGACCCATGACCCCCGCTCAGCACAAACCGGTCTCTGTCGGGCCAGGCGGGATCAGCGGGATCGACCTTGAGGTGGCGTGTCCACAACACATGTGCCATCGGAGCCGCCCCCAGAGGCATCCCCGGATGGCCTGAATTGGCCTTCTGCACAGCGTCGATGGCCAGCGTCCGGATGGTCGCTACCGCCAGTTCGTCAAGATCGCGGCCCTCGGCAAGACCGTCTGGGAATCTGTCAGCCATGTGTATGCCTCCTTTGAATGAAACCACTTCATCATCAGGGGCCAGCCGTCAGAGGAGTATCGGCCAGCCTTCTTGTTCGGCAGCCTCGCGAAGCAGGGGACGGGGATTAACGGCCACCGGATGGCCCACTGACCTAAGGAGGGCAATATCCGTGGCATGGTCGGCGTACGCCCAGCAGTCGCAGGAATCGGCGCCCCAACGCTGCATATAGGCATCTGCAAAGCGAACCTTCTCAGCAGCGTGGGGACTGGGCCCAGTCAGCCGGCCTGTATACCGCCCGTCTACCAGCTCGCAAGGAGTTCCAACAAACTCAATCACCCCTAAATGCCGGCAAACTGCCTCCACCACCGGGTCGAGCGCGGCCGACACGACCACCACACGATCCCCCTCCGCCATATGCTCAGCCAGAGCAGCGGTAGCGGCCGGATGGAACCTCGGCGCCAAGATCTCGACCGTGAAACAGGCCATGAGGCGCTCTACCTCCGGTTTGGTCAGGCCCGCAAAAACACCTGCCCCTTTTTCGCGAGAGCTCTCGGTCACCTTAAGCAGTCCCGCCTTGTGACCAAGAAACCATAGACCGGTTCCGAGGACAAAGCCCCGGCTTACGATTCCAACCTTACGCAGAAACTTCATCAACAGGAGTGTCGTCTGGCCAACCACCAGAGTGCCATCAAGATCGAAAAACGCCACTGCACAGGCCGGGGACTGCGAACCGGCAACCACGCCGGAGATCACGGCCTGCCCGGACCGGTTCCCGGGAACGGAGTGCACCTTGTCGCTGAAGTCATTCACGGTATTTGAAGTCTAGCATCCGGGCGGCACCGGCTTCCGGCGCAACCTCGTCAGCACTTCCGCCAAATCCTCCGGCAACGGCGCTTCCACCTCGACCTCTTGTTCCGTCATCGGATGAGCAAAGGAAAGACGGCAGCTGTGAAGAAACTGCCGCCCGAGACCCAATGGATCCCTCCGTGTGTAGGTGTGATCACCGGCCACCGGATGACCGATAGCCAGAAAATGTACCCTGATCTGATGCGTACGTCCTGTCTCCAGACGCGCTTCCACCAGAGTGAAATCGCCAAGCGATTCCAATACCCTGAAATGTGTGCGCGCCTCCCGGGCACCCGCCCCGCCGATGGCCATTGATTTCCGCCTCAGCCGGTCACGACCTACCGGCGCCTCAATGGTCCCACTCTCGCACCCGAAGCTGCCGTGGACCAAGGCGATATACCGGCGCTCGACGGCATGCCGCCGCATCATAGCCACCAGCCTGCGATGGACCTCCACCGACTTAGCTACCACAAGGAGTCCGCTGGTGTCTTTGTCCAAACGGTGAACTATTCCGGGGCGATACTCCTCCCCTCCGGCCAGTCCGTGCCCAAGTAGCGCATGAACCAGAGTCCCTGTCCCGTGCCCCCGGGAAGGGTGTACCGCCATACCCGCGGGCTTGTTAACCACAAGAAGCCACTCATCCTCGTACAAAACGGGCACTTCTCGTGACTCCGGCACCAGGCCGATTGAAGCCACTTCAGGGAGCATCACGGTGACCGTCTGACCTGGCGCGAGCGGGTAACTCTTCGCCCGCACCACCCCATCGACGCTCACCATCCCAGAGCAGATCAAACCCGCGACCTGCGAGCGGCTGCCCAGTTCAGGACGGCAGCCCAGAAAGACATCCAACCGGAGTCCCGCGTCGTTCAAAGAGACATCGAAGGTGAGGGGGCGCTGCCGGGCGGCAGCCTCCGGCTGCCGCCCGGCAGCGCCCCCCGCCTTTTCTACGTCGTGCAACCGGTTCCCCACTACTCAGAAGCGGACGTACGGCGTCCGGTTTTCCATATCCGGACCGCCTCGACCACCAGCCCCACGAATATGACCGCAATACCCACATCCACGAATACGTCGGCCATGTTGAAATTAGGCCAGTGTGGAAACTTGAGGAAGTCGGTAACACGCCCATCACCACCGATTCTCTGGGCAAGGTTGCCCAGACTGCCCCCGACGACCATTCCCCCAGCCATCCCGGCGAGCAATACGCGCCGCTCAAAAAACACATACAATCCCACCA
>CAZOJR010000231.1:3242-3964 GCA_964580165.1 uncultured Gaiellales bacterium | reverse complement strand
GTTCTTGGACCCCGCGCAGGGGCGGTTGGGCGGTGGAGGATGGTGAAAGATGGGGTGGAGTGAATAGCGGGGAGAAGATGAGCGTCCGAGCGATGCTCGTCCTTACTCTTCCTACTCTGGGTTTTGCGACTGCTCTGTCGCTCGTCACCACGTACCTTCCGGTGATTCTCGACCGGTATACGAACTCTGCCACGCTGATCGGTTTTGCCATTGGAGGCGAGGGAATCTTCTCGTCTCTCATACCGGTGGTCGTGGGCGTGGTCAGTGACCGGATGTGGACGAAACGCTGGGGACGGCGCAAACCCTTCATGATATTCGCGGCGCCCTTCATGGCAGCGTCTCTCATGTTGGCGCCGTTCCAGCCGGGCTATGTGCCAATAGCGGTCTCGACGTTTGTATTCTTCGCGGCTTATCACTTTTACACGTCACCGTACCAATCGTTGTTACCCGATGTGACGCCGAGCGGCAGCCATGGGAAGGTGCAGGGATTTCAGTCGTTCATGCGCGGAGGGGGCATGTTCATCGGTATGGTAGTGGCCGGAGTACTGTTTTACCGCTGGGAACCGCTCCCCTTCATCATGTGTAGCCTGCTGATCATGGTTTTTACGTACTTGACGGTGGTCAAGATAACGGAGCCCGAACCGGAGCGCGGCTTGCTGCCTCCACGTGAGGGTATATGGAGCGAGGTTAAGCGTGTATTTCAAACCGTGCGGCAGGAGAAA
>CAZOJR010000231.1:614-3232 GCA_964580165.1 uncultured Gaiellales bacterium | reverse complement strand
CGATTCATGGTGGCCAGCTTTCTATGGGAGTCGACGCTGGCGGGTCTGCGGCCGTTTATCATGCTCTACTTCATCTACACACTGGGTTCCACGGCACAAGTCGGAGCTCTCTTGCTGGGGCTTGTCGGGGTCACATACATGGTGGCCGGCGTAGCCAGCGGCTACCTAGCTGACAAGTACGGACGCGCGCGGATAATGCGTGCCGGCCTATGGGTATATCTCGGCGGTTGCATACTGGGAGCATTTCTGGGTGATATCAAGTGGGCGTTCATCTTCCTGCCCATCTTCGGCCTCGGTGGTTCGATTGTACTGACTCTTCCCTATGCCATCCTCATCAGGCTTATGCCGAAGGAGCATATCGGTCAGTTCACCGGGATGTTCTCAATGATGAGGGGGCTGGCCAATATTATTGCTCCGGTCATTGCCGGAGGAGCTATCGACATAGCAGGGGAAGTTCTCGATGGCAATCGCAAGTACGCAGTGATCTGGTTGGTTTCCGGAGTCATGATTGCCATTTCACTGTACTTCTTTCGCGGAACAGGCAAGGATGACATCATAAGCGTTTAATCCTTCCGAGGCCGGGGCATACGTCTGGTAAGGCCAGCCCTTCCGGCCCGAGATTCTGAGGAAGGAGACGACGTGAAACCGCAGATTCGCACGACACAGCCCGGGAGCCATGCCGGGGCGCGTGTGAGCCATCCAGAAGAACGCCGCGTTGCATCTCCGACGGCCATGAGCGAGCAAGAGACTGTTGTGCTTGAGTGTCTCCGAGTCTCACGCTCTGCAATAACGGCCAAACAGTTGCAGGCAAGAGTATCGTGTGATGCCGCCGGCTCGGAACAGACGCTGGTGGCGCTCATTGAGCGCGGATTCGTTACGCGGCTGAATACGATCATTCCCAGCTATTTGTACCGCTGGCAAAGTAGAAGAGTCGAGACTGAGTAGAGCGTGGCATTCCAACATCGGTTGAGCGGCAGACCGTGGGCGGTAGGCAGAGGGAGAGTGGCGGTCTGATAGAATCGCTCCACGATGAATGATACTGATGCCTACAGTGCCGACGGGAGAGCTATCGGTGTTTTTGACTCGGGGGTCGGTGGTCTAACCGTTCTGCACGAGTGCCTTGTCAATCTCCCTCACGAGGACTTCATCTATCTTGGTGATACTGCCAACTTCCCTTACGGCTCAAAGCGGTTGGGCGAGGTGCGGCGTCTGGCCTTCGCCAATACTCAGGCGCTTGTGGAGCTGGGAGTAAAGCTGATCATCATTGCATGCAACTCGGCCACTGCGGCAGCGTTGCCTCAGCTGCAAGCTGCATTCTCCACTCCACTAGTAGGTGTGGTCATGCCGGGCGCCCGGGCGGCGGTACAGGCTACTCGTGAGCGCCGTATCGGCGTCATGGCTACCGAAGCCACCGTACGCTCGAATGCATATCAGAATGCACTGCAGTCATTGGACGCCGGCTTAGAGGTCACCGCGGTAGCCAGTCCTCGATTGGCTCCGCTCATCCAAGATGGTGACGTGTTCTCCGAGGATACAGAACAGGCTGCGCGTGAAGGAGTGGTTCCCCTCAAGGCCGCCGGAGTAGATACCGTGATTTTGGGGTGCACACACTATCCGCTGATTACCCCAATGCTCCGGCGGCTGCTGGGTCCACAGGTGGCATTGATAAACTCTGCCGAAGAAACTGCGCGGGAAGTGGGCGAGATTATGGTTAGAAAGGGCATCGGCAACATCAAGGGCCGCGAAGGCAACTATCGTTTCTTTGCCAGTGGCGATCCAGGCGAGTTCAAAGAGGTCGGCACGCGGTTCCTGCAGTTGCCCATTCGGGAGGTCGGTCGGATATGAGTAGCGTAAACAGGCCCGGCGCCCGTGGCGCTGCAGAGATGCGCTCGCTCAAGATCACGCCTGATTTCGTTTCAACTGCGGATGGGTCGGTATTCGTGGAGTTGGGTGGCACTCGGGTACTGTGTTCGGCGCAAGTGGTGAACGGAGTGCCGGGATGGAGGCGAGGCAGCGGCGCCGGTTGGCTGACTGCGGAGTACTCCATGCTTCCGAGTTCGACGCATGACCGGACTCCGCGGGAGGCGGTTAGAGGTCGGCAAGATGGACGTACGATTGAGATTCAACGCTTCATCGGACGTAGCTTGAGGGCCGTGATTGATCTGAACGCGCTGGGAGAACGCACCGTCTACATAGACTGCGATGTGATCGAGGCCGATGGAGGTACTCGCTGCGCGGCGGTCAGCGGAGGATACCTGGCGCTTCATCTTGCCATGAAGAGGGCTGTAGATGCCGGAGCTCTGCGGGCCTTACCGCTCAACGACTCTGTCGCTGCGGTGAGTGTAGGAGTGATCGGTGGGATGCCGGTGGTCGACCTGGAATACCAGGAGGACTGCAAGGCCGATGTGGACATGAATGTAGTCATGACAGGCAATGGGCGCTTCATCGAAATGCAGGCCACAGCTGAAGCCGATCCTTTTGGGAGAGACGTTCTTGATGAATTGCTCAGTCTCGCCGAGAGGGGGATTTCCCAGATCAAACAGGCGCAGTTGGACGTAGTGGCCCAAGCGTACCCGATGGCGAGGGGGAACGTGTCAAGACCGTGAGGGCTTCACAAG
>CAZOJR010000231.1:0-604 GCA_964580165.1 uncultured Gaiellales bacterium | reverse complement strand
TTTTACTGCTCCGGCGGCTGCTCGGCGGCGTGTTAGACGTGAGACCCGCACCGCCTTCGGTCATTCTGCCTGAAGAGACCGGCGAGACCTTCGCAGCCAACGCCAGACTGAAGGCTGAGGCCGTGTTTGAGGCGCTGGACAGGCGGGCCGCGGTTTTGGCTGATGATTCCGGCCTGGAGGTACTCGCTTTGAATGGGCGTCCCGGCGTGCAGTCGGCCCGGTTCGCCGGAGTAGAGGCGAGTGACGAGGATAACGTCAAGAAGCTTCTGGGGGATTTGGGTGATCGGGCTGACAGAAGAGCGCGGTTTGTGTGCGCCCTTTGCCTGATTATCCCGGTGGCCGGACCAGATGGGGGGGAGTCTGTGATCGCGGAGGTGGAGGGATTCAGCGAGGGAGACATAACCGGTAGTCCACGTGGGGGCGAGGGTTTCGGTTACGACCCGGTCTTTCGACCGGTCGGCTGGGAAAGCACTCTTGCGGAAGCCTCGCCCGTAGAGAAGGATGCGGTTTCCCACAGGGGGGCTGCCGCGCGGGCGCTAATATCCCGTTTGAGTGGTTTGGGCTGGACATCCAATGGAGCTTGAGGACTTTGCTTCCCTGGTAG
>CAZOJR010000230.1:2631-3985 GCA_964580165.1 uncultured Gaiellales bacterium | reverse complement strand
GCGAACGAGGTAAAGACAGCGCTTGAGTGCACCGGACTGCGGGTTGAAGTGGATCTGCGGTCGGAGTCGGTATCGAAGAAGATCCGTGACGGGGAAGTCGCTAAGGTACCCTTCATGCTGGTTGTCGGAGATCGGGAGTGCGAGCAGCACACTGTGACTCTTCGCACTCGCGGTAGCAAAAACACCAATTCTTATGACTTGGAGAACGCGGCGGAGTCTATAGCTGAGGACTGCAAGTGTCCTGCTGTGGATGCGTGTGCTTGAGCGCCGCCTACTATTCAGCTATACTGCGGCCTTGCATAAAGAGGAAGCCACCCTTCCCACCTCACGCCTCGTTGGTGCTGGGGTCAGATCATAGAGAGAGCGGTGTGGCCACGGGCCGCGCGGCTGCATTGGGGAGCGGTGGCGGTACCGCTCTTTTTGTGTTGTTTGAAGAGTGTTCTAACCGGTAGCACCGGGGGAGGTGTAGGGCAACATAGCCGACATCGTTCGCATCAACGAAAAGATCCGCGCAGACGCGGTTCGGCTGATCGGGCCGGATGGTGAGCAGGTTGGGATCGTGACAGTGCCGGAGGCGTTGAGTTATGCCGACAGACTGAACCTTGACCTGGTCGAGGTGGCTCCCATGGCGAACCCGCCTGTCTGCAAGGTTATGGACTACGGCAAGTACAAGTACGAGCAAGAACAGAAGGCGAAGGAAGCACGCAAGCGCCAGACAACGATCAGCATCAAAGAGATCAAGTTGCGGCCAAAGATCGACGACCACGACTTCGATACGAAGAAGGGACACGTCGAACGCTTCCTCAAGAAGGGAGACAAAGTCAAGCTCACCATCATGTTCCGAGGCAGGGAGTTGGTTCATCCCCATCTGGGCGAGAGACTACTCCGGCGAATGGCCGAAGACTTGGCCGACATCGGCGAAGTAGAGTCTGAGCCCAATCTCGACGGCAGGAATATGGTGATGATGCTGGCGCCGAAGCGGAACTGATCTATCGGGTCGACTGTGAGCAGTTTCGTTGGTCCCCAACCTCAGCCGGTGGGTCGGGGCGTGCTCGTATGTGGATGAAGGGAACAGCAATGGCAAAAAACAAGACACACAAGGGGACCAAGAAGCGGATTAAGGCAACCGCCACGGGTAAACTCACGCGTCGGCGTGCCTTTAGTAGCCACCTACTTACAAAGAAATCCGCCAATCGCAAGCGCAAGCTGCGCAAATCGACACAGATCGTGGGGTCCGACACCGATCGGCTTCGCAGTCTTTTGGGCCGCTAGGAGGACAATGCCATGCCTAGAGTGAAGAGGAGCATCAACGCCCAGAAGAAACGCCGCAAGGCGCTCGACGAGGCCCGTGGGT
>CAZOJR010000230.1:0-2621 GCA_964580165.1 uncultured Gaiellales bacterium | reverse complement strand
GGGTATTGGGGACTGAAGAGCAGTTCATACAGGCGTGCAAAAGAGCAACTTATCAAGTCTGGAACGTACGCCTATCGTGACCGCCGGGCGCGCAAGCGTGATTTCCGCCGTCTGTGGATCACGCGCATCAATGCCGGTGCCAGGCAACACGGCATGAGCTACAACCAGTTCATCCACGGTCTGAAGGCTGCGGATATCGAAATCGATCGCAAGATCTTGGCCGATCTGGCTGTGCGTGAACCTGAGGTCTTTGCCCAGATGGCTGCCCGGGCCAAGGAAGCGCTCGGGACCAATTAGCAGCAGGTGCGCTGCCCTCGGGCGGGGAGCACAAGGTGATCCGCGACATTGCCGGGAGGCAGAATCACAGCATCCGGCTCGCGCGCAAGCTTCAGAAAAAGAAGCACCGTCGGGAGCGCGGACTGCTGGTCTGTGAGGGCATGGACTTGCTTCATGCCGCCGTCGAAACAGGTGCCCAGGTATCCGAGGTGCTGGTGCGCCGCGACCTCCTGCCGGAGATCCCCGCTTCTTTGTTGGCCCAGGCTGGCCTGGACCAAGTTGGTGAATCGACAGTCGCGGTGGGCATCTGCGATGTTGAAACACTTGAGTACGCGAGCTCTCTGGGCGGCGGAGTCGACGTGATCTTCATGTGTCCCGAGCCGGTGTGGAGCCTGGGCGGTTTGGCGATGACACAAAGACTCACGTTCTTTTTGGGTGGTGTTGGCGATCCGGGCAACGTCGGCACGATCATTCGAAGCGCACTTGCCTTTGGCCTAGCGGGTGTGATCTGTGCTCCCGGGACTGCCGATCCCTATAGCCCAAAAGCCATGCGGGCCGGTATGGGCGCTCAGTTTGATCTACCGGTTGTGACCGAGGTATCGGTGGCCGATTTGCTGGCGAAACTGGAAAGCGTGAGCGACAAGCAGGGTACCGGCGTGCAGGTATGGGTGGCCGATGCGCACGAAGGAGAGGATATCCGCGCGGTGCCTCTTACGGGAGGCACGGTGGTCGTCTTGGGTGCGGAGCGTGGCGGAGCCGGTTCGGAGTGGGCCGGCGCACAACGGGTGACGATTCCCCAAGAGCGCTTCGAATCCATCAACGTGGCGATGGCCGGCACGATATTCGCGTACGAATCGTACCGTTCGTCCGCTCAATGGTGCAGTGGCAAATAGCGGTACGGTCCGTTAGGATTGAGTGCTTAGAAGGAGGAGCCATAGCCTCAGACGATACCATTCTGGCGCAGATATCACGAGACGATCTGCGACTCATATACAGAGAGGGTCTCGCGACAGTCACGGCGGCCGCCGACCTCGCTGCTCTCGAGGCGGCACGAATCCGCTTTTTGGGGCGCAAGGCAGATCTTGTCTTGCTGCTGCGCACCATACCTGAGCTGCCAGCGGAACAACGACCCGAGGTAGGCAAGGTAGGCAACCTCATCCGGAAGGCACTTGAAGAGGCCGTAGAGGTGCGGCGCGCCGAACTGGAGGGTGAAGAGCTGCTCTGGGCACTCGAGAAAGACCAGATCGACGTGACTCTGCCCGGACGCCGTTCGCCTCTTGGGCATCTCCATCTCGTCACGCGTACTCAGAGAGAGATCGAAGACATCTTCTTGGCGATGGGCTATGAAATTGCCGATGGGCCCGAGATCGAGACCGATTATTATAACTTTGAGGCGTTGAACACACCGGCGGATCATCCCGCACGTTCACTGCACGATACGTTCTTCGTGAGCGACAACGTGGTGCTCCGCACGCATACATCTCCCGTTGAAGTGCGGACCATGGAGAGACAGCGTCCTCCCGTGCGGATTATTGCGCCCGGCAAAGCTTACCGGCGCGATTCCGACGCCACGCATACTCCGATGTTTCATCAAGTCGAAGGCTTGGTGGTCGACGAGCATATAACGCTGGCCGACCTCAAAGGAACGCTGGAGACGTTTGTCCGGGCCATGTTTGGAGCCGACCGCAGGGTCAGACTCCGCCCCCACTTCTTCCCGTTCACCGAGCCTTCGGTGGAGGTGGATGTTTCGTGTATGGTTTGCGAAGGCGCGGGTTGCCGCCTGTGCAAGAAGAGCGGTTGGCTCGAGATTCTTGGGGCGGGAATGACCGATCCGAATGTGTTTGGCTTTGTGGATTACGATCCAGAGATATACACGGGTTTTGCATTCGGCATGGGGATTGAACGTATCGCCATGCTCAAGTACGGCGTCAGCGACCTTCGCCTGTTCTTTGAGAACGATCTGCGTTTCTTGCGCCAATTCTGACCGGAGATTTACGTGAAAGCGCCCTTATCATGGTTACGAGACTACGTCGACATCCAGGTGGATGTTGACGAGCTCGCGTCGCTTCTTGCACTGACCGGCACTGAGGTTGAACGAGTCACCGAAGTGGGAGTCCCCGGGGGCGACGGGAATCTCCGCCATTTTGTGGTGGGAAAGGTTCTCGAGTGCGGGCGTCATCCTAACGCAGACAAACTGTCGGTCTGCGTGGTCGATGTTGGCGAAAGCTCGCCCCGGACCATTGTATGCGGCGCTCCCAATGTTTCGGCCGGGCAGACGGTGGCTGTTGTTGTCCCCGGCGGTGTCATGCCCGACGGTACGCGCATCAGAGACGCGAAACTGAGGG
>CAZOJR010000229.1:0-4014 GCA_964580165.1 uncultured Gaiellales bacterium | reverse complement strand
TCCCCTTGACTCTCGCTACCTTACAGCTTGTGTCAACTGAGGTCGTGGATTCCATAGCTAGCACCTTTAGGCAGCGCGCGGCATGGGCACAAACCGCCTGAGCGGGGCGTTGTTGTTGGGACACATTTCTCGTTATCTGACCTTCATCGCGGCGAGCAACTCAAGGGGGCTGAATACAGGTAGTTCTGAGTGAGCAAAGTCCTTTCCATTTCGCGTCACAATCGCGATTGCCCCCGCTCTGCGAGCAGCTTCATGGATCACTGCATCCTCGAAGTCTGCGAATTTGAGATCGAGAGCACTTCGAAGCACCTCGCGATCCACGCAGGCCACATCGAAGATCATGAGCAACCTGCGCAGACAGTCGATTGCGGCCGAATCTCCGACGGCTTTTCTTGCCAAGTAGTGGATCGTGGTGGCAGTCGTCGAGCAGATGAGGCCTTTGAGATGACCGGAATCGATGAGGCTCATGACCTGCTCGGCCGCGTCTACATGTGGTTCACGCGCGAGCATCTGATCGAGCACGACATTCGTGTCGACGAGCACCTTCATCGGTACTTCTCCTCCAGATGACGCTGGTAGTCGGACTCATCCAAACCAAAGCCCGTGAGCACACCTCGAAGCGAACGAACGCGGGACGTGACCTCGATATCGCCGCCGCCGGCTTCGATAAGCGCAAAGAAATCCGCTACCAACTGCGAGATTGACCGGCCTGATTCAGCAGCGTGGTGTTTGGCGCTCTCTATCAGCCTATCGTCAAGTCGAAGTGTGAGCTTGGTGTTCACGAGCACCTCCTGACGTATAAATCATGCATAGATTATACGTCAGCATGGTTCACGGCACAATAAAGCGTTCGCTGGAATGTGAGCAACTGAAACGGGCTGTTGAAGGCTAACTACGGCCGCCTCCAGCTCTTTTTGCCGGTCACGAAGGCGAATTCTCAGGATACGTGATCGCGCGCCGTGTGCCAGTGGGCGATCGCCGTCCGTCTCAAGATGGAGGCGAACGGTGCGGGTATACGCTCAATCTGTGACCAACCCGTCTGCCTTCGGGACGGGTCTGGCGTCGATGAAGTGGCGTGACTACGTTGCCGAACCGGAGGCCCATGAAGCGGAGGCGCCTCTTTCTGCCAGGTGGCTCGACGCGCCTCGGGGAGTGAGCGGCTTCCAACAGAGGCGGGGGTGGTGCGGTTAAGATCCCGTCGAGGATGACCACCGAGACCGGCGAGCCCCGCCAGGGAAGTCAGCCGCCAAGATCCACCCTTCGTTGTAGGGCACCCTGCCCGCTCGCTGCTAGCCTCTCCGGCATGAGAATAGGCGTCTGCAGTGTATTCGCATCGTTCCCGGATGAGCGGGATGAGGCTCTACGCCAGATCCCGTGCGCTGAGTTGACGGCAGTTAGCATATTTGCTAACCTCATCACGTGGCGTACTCCGTCGAGTACTTCAACCAACGCGTGCTCGACGAGATCGAGTCGTGGCCGGTCGGTATTCTGGCGGACGTTGTACTGCTTTGTGATCGGGCAACGGGTGGTAGTACTGCATGCCTTCGTCAAGAAGACGCGAGCTGCCCCGAAGTCTGACCTGGCCATTGCCCGCAGGAGAATGAAGGAGGTGAGCGATGCCCAAGACTGAATACGAGGCGGTTGCTCATGACCATGAGGCCTTCCTCAAGAAGGCTCTCGAACGCAGGGGTTTTGCCGAGGCCTACGAGGGTCTTGAGGATGAGTATGAGCTGGTACGCGAGCTGCTGGGCGCCCGGGCGCGTGCGGGGCTCACCCAAGAGCAGGTGGCAGCGTCCATGGGCACGACCAAGAGCGCAGTCTCCCGGCTCGAAGGCGCCGGTGATCACTCACCCTCGGTGAGTACGCTCAAGCGTTATGCCAAAGCCGTCGGCTGTGAGGTGAAGATCAAGCTTGTCCCTGCAGCTCGAGGCTGACGGGTGTCTACTGCTACGCGACGAACAGCCGGGATGCGGCAGCCCAAAGGTTCCGCGAACAAACCGAAGCTGCATGCGCACGCGGCGACGCCTTTTTACGACTCCGACGACAGAAGCTCATTGTGCCGCGAAGAGAACGCAAGACGCGTAGAGGGAGGGCCGTGGACACGACACCCGGCAGTTCAGCAAGCTGCTCTCTGACGTCGACAGGGCGCTGGGCAGACTCGGCGGAGTCGCCAGTATGCTCCCCCAACCCTGACCTGTCCGTCGCGATGTATGTCAAGCACGAGGCGGTCTTGAGTTCCCAGATCGAGGGCAGTCAGAGCACTCTGGAGGATGTCCTCGAGTTTGAAGCAGGAAAGCGGAGCGAGGTCGACCTCGAGGACGTCGAGGAGGTAGTCAACTACGCCAGGGCGATGAAACACGGCATGGCCCGGCTCGAGAAAGACTATCCTGCTCCCCCCAGATCAAGCCACCAATTGCACTTGCTGACGTTCTCGATACTGCCGCGGACTTAGATAGCCGAGACTCTGATGCGGCCGCTCCTTGTTGTAGTACTCGATCCAGCGGCGGATGGCCTGTCGGGCTTCCAGAAAGCCTTCAAAGTTGTGCTGCCAGACGCATTCCTCTTTCAAGGATCGGAAGAAGCGTTCGATCATGCCGCTCTGCTCTGGAGTGTAGGGGGTGATGAACTCCTGGGAGAGCCGGTAGTCCCGAAGAGCCGCCCGAAACCGCCGACTGGTGAACACCAGCCCGTTATCGTTCCTCACCACCGGCACGGCGCCTTGGGGCCGAAGAGTGCCCAAGCGGGCAAGACAGGCTTCCTCCAAGGCCCGCTCCGCTTCTTTGGCCCGGCCCCGCAGAGAGAACTCATATCCCACGATCTCCCGGTCATGGCAGTCAATGACGGCGGCCAGGTGGCCCCAGCCATCTTCGCCGCAGTAGATATGAGTGAGATCGACGGCCCAGCGCTCGTTGCTGTGTGCGGCGATGGAGATACGGCCGTGGACCCGGGGACGGGGAGTATGCCGGCGCTCGTGGCAGAACCAGCCGTTTCGCTTGAGCACGCGGTAGACGGCCTTCTTGTTGACGAGCAGGCCGTCGGAGAAACGAAGAAGGGCCCACAGACGGCGATATCCGTAGGTGGGGTGCTTCTTGATGAGCTCATGGATGCGATCGGCCAGGAAACCGTTCAGGGGCCGGTGGGCCGTCGCTGCTGTCGGTGCCGCTTTGACCGTGATCGCCGATCTTGGCACCTCAAGCACCTGGCAGATACGACGAAGCGAGATCTCGGGCCTGACGTCCTTCACTTGTCGGACGTCTCCCGGGCAAAAGGGCGGCCCCTGGTGGCCTCCTTGAGGATATCGAGATCAAGGACCAGTTCACCGACCTTCTGTTTTAGCTTCTTGATCTGCTCGTCCTTCTAGGGCTTCCTCATCTTTGGGACGAGCGCGCAGAGCGTTCTCAGCTGCGGCCAGGAACTTCTCCATCCAGTCCTCGACTTCAGCCACTGTCAGTCCGTGGGCGCGGGCTGCATCCTGGCTCGAAGTCTCGCCCTTAAAGATGCTAAGTACCAGAGCCGCTCGTCTTTTTGCCGTCCAACGCTGGACAGCCTCGGGGATCTCTTCGGACATGTCTGCCACCTCCTGGTCTCACTAGACCATGTCTTAGGGGTGGCTTCAATCTGGAGGGAGCAGGATACTGCCATACAGGCATAAATTCGATTGGAGACCATGAAATGAAAAGAATATGTGCGTTATTTCTAATTTTTACAATGGTTGTCGCGGCGACAGCCTGTTCACAGCAGGCAGGACCGGCAGAAACGCTGGCTTCCGTAACGCCTGCTGAAGCATCAGCTGGTGTCATAACGTTTGCCGACCCTGTGCTGGAGACGCTGGTGCGCGCCACGATGGGTAAGCCGGAGGGCGGCATCACAGTGGCGGAGGCGGAGGCGGTAACGAGGTTGAGTCTCAGTACCGAATGGCAGCGGTACATTTCCCAGGAGACGCCGATTAAGGATATCGGCGGGCTGGAAAGCTTCACAAACCTTGAAAGCCTTGACCTGTCCTTTCACGCGATC
>CAZOJR010000228.1:0-4031 GCA_964580165.1 uncultured Gaiellales bacterium | reverse complement strand
CAACGTCAAATCCGTTAGAAAACCGGCAGCTGAGCCAAGCGTGTAAAATGAACGCCGTCTTCGGGAGATAACAGGAGGAACACCGCCGATGCTGATCACCGACATACTCGCGCGCAACGCAGAGCTCTATGGAGATGAGGTTTGTCTCGTCGAGAGCAACCCCGAGTTGAGTGAGAAGCGGGAAGTTACGTGGCGCGAGTATGAACTCATGGAGGTCAACCCCTTTGAACACTCGCGCAGGGAGATGACATGGCGCCAATTCGATGAGGCGGCCAATCGATGTGCCAACCTGCTGTTGAGCCGCGGCATCGGCAAAGGGCGGAAAGTCGCGCTCCTGCTAATGAACTGCCTAGAGTGGCTGCCGCTCTACTTCGGCATACTGAAGACAGGAGCCGTGGCAATACCTATGAACTACCGCTACACGGCCGAAGAAATCGAGTACTGCCTGAAGCTGGCAGAAGCGAATGCGTTGATCTTCGGACCGGAATTCATCGGTCGTGTAGAAACAATCGTAGATCGAATCCCCTATATCGATCCTCGTTTTTTTGTCAACACGAGCTGTCCCACCTTTGCTGAGAGTTACGCCCAGATGGTGGCATCATGTTCGGCCGAGCCACCACGAATAGATATCTCCGAAAACGACGATGCTGCCATTTACTTCTCGTCGGGCACGACCGGGTTCCCAAAAGCCATACTGCACGACCATCGCAGCATCATGTCCTCCAGTATCACAGAGCAAAGACATCACGGGCAGAACCGGGAAGACAACTTCATGTGTATCGCCCCGCTCTATCACACCGGCGGCAAGATGCATTGGTTCGGTAGTCTCCTGTCCGGCAGCAAAGGCGTCCTTCTGCGTGGAACCAAGCCCGAGTGGATCTTGAAGACGATTTCCGATGAGAAAGTCACCATCGTCTGGCTACTGGTTCCCTGGGCCCAGGACATACTCGAAGCGATTGAGCGTGAAGACGTGAAGCTCGATGACTACGAGCTTAGCCAGTGGCGGCTGATGCACATTGGCGCCCAGCCCGTCCCACCCAGTCTGGTACAGCGTTGGAAGAGGCATTTCCCCTCCCACGATTACGACACCGACTACGGTTTGACCGAATCCGTCGGACCGGGATGCGTGCATCTTGGAATCGAGAACATCCACAAGGTGGGCGCGATCGGAAAACCGGGGTACCAGTGGGAGGCCATGATTGTTGACGAATCCGGCAAGCCGGTCGGTCAAGGACAGGTTGGAGAGTTGGTGGTCAAAGGGCCGGGGGTCATGAAGTGCTATTACAACGATCCGGAGGCCACCAGCGGGGCGCTGAAGGATGGCTGGCTCCTGACCGGAGACATGGCCAGGACGGACGAAGACGGCTTCATATATCTGGTCGACCGCAAGAAGGATGTCATCATCAGCGGCGGAGAAAACATCTATCCCGTTCAGATAGAGGACTTTCTGCACCGCCACGAGGACATCAAAGACGTGGCTGTAATCGGTCTGCCGGACGACCGGCTCGGAGAGATAGCAGCAGCCATCGTTCAGCTCAAGCGAGGCCACCACTGCACCGAAGTGGACATCCTGCAGTTCTGCGGTGATCTGCCTCGGTACAAACGTCCACGCAAAATCATGTTCGACGCAGTTCCCCGCAACGCTACCGGTAAGATCGACAAGCCGGCACTCCGTGAGAAGTACTTCGGGGGCAGCCTGGTTGAGGCACAAACAAAGCGCTAACGACCCGGCGCGAAGGGGAAGGGTGATACGGGCTTGAGTGATCAGAATGCCGCTCAGGCGGAGCGCACACCGAGACGAAGCGATCTGCGGCACCGGCACGGTACCCGATTCTGGGCACTGGTGGCAACAGCCTCGCTTATCGCCGCGATACTACTCGTTCTCGGTGTTGAGGCCACGGTATCGGCCGGCAAGATCCACCCGGGAGTGAGCATCTCGGGCTTCAACGTTGGAGGGCTCACGGAGAACGAAGCCACCGCCGCTCTCGCCGAATACGTAGCCAGCGCCCAAACAAGTCCGATCACCCTGACCAGCCATAGTAAGAACTGGAGTGTCATGCCCGCCGACCTGGGAGCACAAATCGATGTGGCTGGCGCTGTAACCTCTGCCATGAACTTAACTCGCAGGAGCAACATCTTTGTTGATCTCGTGCAGCGATGGACACTTTACTTTGCCGACAATGATCTGGTTTTGGAAGGAGAAACTGATCCGGTTAAGATGGACGCGTTTCTAGCCGAGATCGCCAAAGAGCTAGATGTAGAGCCCGTAGACGCCAATTTGACCGTCAAAGGTCGCGAGATCAAGGTTATCGAGGGACAAGACGGCCAAGTGGTCGACCGAGAGGTTCTTGGCAACCAGCTGGAAATGGCGCTCTACTTGCTACGTCCGGCCCAGATCGCTGTGCCTCTCGTGGTCAGACAACCAGAGGTCACCGCAGAAGACCATCAGACAACGCTCGATCAGGCGCGGACCATGATCAGTGCCCCGGTTACACTCACCAACGGTGACGATTCGTGGGTGTTGACCCCAGATGAGATCGTCCGGTGCGTGGAATTCTCTTCCGAAATACGCAACGGTGCAGCTACCCTCGTTCCCGTTATGTCCACCGCGAAGTTGAGCTCTTTTTACGCACAGGTAGCCGGCAAGGTGGCCAAGGAGCCGGTGGACGCATCGTTCGCCAGCGATGGGAATAAGGCGTGGGTGGTACCCGCAGAACCAGGCCAGAAGTTCGATCCTGCGCGTACCACGGAGGCGCTGAAGGAAGCCACCTTGAGAACTACAGGCAGAACCGCTGAGGTTGCGGTGGTGGAATCTCAGCCCAGTTTCACCACCGCAGAAGCTGAAACGATGGGGATCAGTGACAAGTTGGCGAACTATGAAACCGAACCATATTACGGTAGCTCGAACCGTCAGGTGAACGTTCGCATTACCACTGAGTACGCGGAGAACGTCTTCTTGGCTCCCGGTGAGGAATATGATTTCGATAAGCGCATCGGACCACGCACCCCGGAGCGTGGCTACAAGTTGGCACCTGGTATCGTCGGAGACGGGATCATGAAGAACGTCTACGGCGGAGGAATCTGTCAGGTGTCCACCACTCTCTTCAACACGGTCTTGGAGGCTGGTCTCGAGATCCTCGAACGACACAACCATACTCTCTATATCAGTCACTATCCCGACGGCCGCGACGCCACGGTGGCAGGGCAAGGCAGAAACTTCAGATTTCGAAACGATACTGATCACTATGTCTGGATCAGGGGCAGGTCCGACGGAGTCCACACCCGGTTCACCATCTACGGTACCGATGACGGCCGCCAGGTCAAGATCGCTTTCAGCGGCTTCTCGTATGGAGCGGCGCGTGCCGAGGAGACCGTAGTCAACCCCTCCCTTGGACCCGGCGAGAGCCACCTTGTCAGATCGGGCCAGCAGGGCAGGTCATGCAGTGTGACGCGTACGGTTACCATGCCGGACGGCACGGTGCTTCACAATGGTCCGGAGATCTTTCGAAGCTATCACCCAATGATCTCCATGCTCACCGAAGTCGGCCCGTCTAAGACCACGACTACCAGCCCACCACCGACCGGCACCACAACAACCACAAGCACCACGCCCCATAGCACGACAAGCACCGCGCCACCCACAACGGCGGACGTCACTCCCAGCACCGCGTTCTAGAGACGAGGCCTTAACCCGCTCTCGCGCGAGTGTTTGACGGCGCAGCCCGGCAGTACAGACGGTTCTTCTTCGGCCGTAATCGTTCCTTTGGAATCTGGAGTGGGGTCTCTCATACCCCGAGCGAAGAGGATGGCCATACCCGCGAGAACAACGACCATCCCGACCGCTTCGAACCACGTTGGTTCCTCCCCGAGTTGCGCCCAAGACGCCAGAACACCCACCACCGGAGTACCCATAGTGCCAAGACCGGCTATTCCGGCTGGCAATTCCCGGAGGACATAGAGCCAGAGAAACGATCCCAGACAAGTCGTAACCGCCAAGGTGAAGACCAACGACCAGATGAACGAGACCGACC
>CAZOJR010000227.1:803-4032 GCA_964580165.1 uncultured Gaiellales bacterium | reverse complement strand
ATGTGTGGCCGGTGGTTACGGCCGCGCTGGATAGGCTTCGTGCGACGTACGACCTCGTGGTTGTCGAGGGTGCGGGGAGCATCGCCGAGATCAATCTGCGTGATCATGACATCGTGAATATGAAGGTAGCTCTTCACGCCCGCGCGCCGGTCCTTCTTGTGGGCGACATAGACAGGGGCGGGGTGTTTGCCTCGCTGTTCGGTACTGTTGAACTGCTCGAACCGGAAGAACGTGAATTGATCGGCGCGTTCGTGATAAACAAGTTTCGCGGGGACTCCTCGCTGCTTGATTCTGGTATTCACTTTTTACGGGAGCGCACCGGCATTCCCACTCTGGGAGTGATCCCGTATCTCATGGATTGGCGGGGAGACGAGGAGGATTCTCTCGGTATTGAAGACCGGCAAGGCGATAGATCTTCTGATGCGCCCCTACGCGTTGTCGTTGTGCGTCTGCCGTTTATCTCGAACTACACCGACTTTGATGCTCTCTCCGACGAGGGCGATATCTCGGTGAGGTATGCCACTTCTCCGGCGGAGATTGAGGAGGCGACAGCCATTATTCTGCCGGGCACAAAGAGCAGCATCGATGACCTACGCTGGCTGCGAGAGAGAGGGCTGGCGAAAGTGATAGTGGACAAGGCAGTAGCGGGAACCCCGATCATAGGCATCTGCGGTGGATATCAGATGCTCGGCAGAATCATTCGTGATCCCGGCTCTATCGAGTCTACAGCGAGTGTAGTTGAGGGCCTGGGACTGCTCGACGTGGAGACCGTCTTTGAAGCGGACAAGCGCACCGTGCAGGTTAGTGGCTTTCTGACAGGTGCCGCCATCGGTCCTCGGGGGACACCGCTGAGTGGATATGAGATTCACATGGGAAGGAGCACACGAGGAGCGGCCTCCCTCCCGCTGCTGCGGCTGTGGGGAAAAGACGGAATCCCTCATGAGGACGGTGCGGTATCTGCTCATGGGGTGGTTGTGGGGACCTACGTCCATGGCTTGTTCGATCACCCGGAACTAAGACGGTGCTTCATCGATCGGTTGAGAGAGGCGGCCGGCCTGCCGGCGAGCACCGTACGTCCCGGCTGTGAGTCGCCGCGGGAGCTTGAGGCAAGAGCCGCCTCCATCGAACGCCTGGCAGATCACGTGTGCGCGCACATCGACATGGCTTTCTTGGATTCACTCATAGGTGTGAGTGCATGAATTGAGCATGGATTCATGGGCAAGCCATGGACTCATGCTTACCCGGGTGCGTCAGAGCGGGCTCTATTCGCGAGGTGGAACATCCTGTCAGTGTCTCGCGTGGTGCGGGCTCTATCCGCCCCGGCGCAGCTGTTGTTGCCTTCGCCTCTGCGCCGGTGTAGACTCTGCGGCGTAAAGCAATTGAAGGCGCGGCTGTGGTGTCAGGGAAGCCGGTGAGAGACCGGCGCGATCCCGTCGCTGTAACCGGTTGCCGTTTCCGCGTTCTCGCATAGAGAGTCACTGAGCTTAGTAGCTTGGGAAGGCAGTGGAGACGGACGGATAGAAAGACCGGAAGCCAGAAAACCTGCCCAGTCGACTGCGGATGTTTCCCTACGTGGATGGGGTACTCGGCAACAGGCTCGAGAACAGCGCGCCCTGCCGGTTTTCCGGCGGGGTTTTTGTTTTTTTAGGGCCCGTTTGCTTCAGCAGCTACCGCGCTGGAACGGCAAAGGAGGTTGCTCATGCGCAAACGAGGCCATCTCTACAAACTTGCGCTGGTTGCGGTCGGCGCCATGCTGCTCGTGATGCTTCTCACCACGAGCGCACTGGCTACAACCTGCCAGACAAGGGTCCAGGCCATCGGCGAGGAGGTCTGCCCCTATATCTCTACCCAGGTTCCCGATACCGTATCGGTTCCCGTGGTTGGCGGCGGAAACTTGGAATGCACCTTCCCCAGCCCTCTGGCGGCTCTTTATCTGGCTGGAGTCGCGGATGACTTCTCGTGCGAGATAGCGAGCTCCGATTTTGGAGCCTTCGTGAACAAGATCGCCGGTTATGGTGATCCGGTTGGCTGGACCAACTGGTGGCTGTATGCCGTGAACGGCTTCATGTCTCCATTGGGGGCGAGCACTCTCGAATCCCAGGATGGAGACAGCTATCTTTGGATGAACGTCCCGAGCGCTGCCCCCTGGAATAACATGGCCCTCATAGTAAACGGACCGGAAACGGTACAGCTGGGACAGAGTGCTCAGTTCACCGTTGTCGGCGACGATCTGGGCAAGGTGAACAGCCAGGATGCCATCGACCGCCTCGGTCTCGATGCGGCCACCACGGTTGTCCAGACTCCGGCTGAGTTCGATCTCGTTTCCGATGCAACGGTTTATGTCGACGGTGCCACGCAGACCTCAGATACCGCGGGACAAATCACGGTGACGGGGCTTATACCGGGAACCTATTCAATCTGGGCGGATAAGGACTACGACGCTACTTTCTTCTACGTTTCTTCTACTCAGGCCACGACCTTCACGGTACCGTTCAGCGATGTTAGCTCCACCAACCCCTACTTCGATGCAATCCACAAGATTGCCGGAATGGACATTGCCGGCGGTTACGAAATTTCGCCCACTGAGATCGACTATCGACCGGATAACAACCTGTATCGCGCTCAATTCGCGAAGATGATCGCAATTGCACTGGATATCGAGGTGCAGGAGGGGTCGACAACCCCCTTCACCGACCTCGGTGATCAGGTTGCCGACAATCTCTATCCGCATGACTACGTGGCCGCTGCCTACGGGGCAGGTATCACCAACGGCCTTACCGCGACCACGTTCGGACCATATGTGAATATCTCCCGTGCCCAAGTAGTGACCTTGGTGGTGCGGGCTCTGCAGAATCTGCACGCCGGTACTCTCGCCGAGCCTGCGGCCGGCTACGTGAGCACCTGGGGCGCTTTCTCCGATGTCCACCAAGAGAATGCCAGGATCGCGGAGTTCAACGGGCTCTTGGATGGTCTGCCGCTTACTACGACTGCGGCGAACCCTTGGGCGCCGATGTCACGTGGAGAGGCCGCCCAGGTCCTGGCCAACATGCTCGCGGCTCTGGGTTACTAAATCAAGAGTCGAGCACCGGCTAACCCGGATAGGAGCAGCGTGGGTTTGTTGAGGTTCATATCCCACGGGTCCCGGGCCCGAGGAAGGCCCGGGACCGTTCTTGTGCTGCTCCTGGCTTTACTGAGTCTTGCGGGAATGGTTATCGGGTGCAGTGGCGGA
>CAZOJR010000227.1:0-793 GCA_964580165.1 uncultured Gaiellales bacterium | reverse complement strand
CGCCACCGCACCCGATGCGGTATCAACTGGCAGACCGCCGGTTTCCTCCGAGGTTAGGCTCATGGTAACCCAAGCCTTTGGTACCGAGCCCATGCTTGACCTCGTGGCTCCGGTGTCGGCCGGATTGAACGTCATGAACCTGCTGGCGGGCAATGTAGACATCGAGACGGAGTACGGCGGAGGATTGGTCGTGGCCATCGAGGGAGTGGAGTCTACCTTCAAGCAGGTGGGAACCGCCGAGGCCAAGGACTGGTTCTACTGGGTCGACGGTAAGATGGCCGACGTCGGAGCGACCTCCTATGATCTCGTTGGGGGCGAGACTGTATGGTGGGACTACCATGAGTGGGCTGAGGCTATGGCCATCCCCTGGTCGTTGGATGGGGTGCCGCAACGGCTTGCCGGAGAAGGCATTGAGCTGATCCAAGGTCTCGAATCTACCGCGCTTCAGTCCTGGATTGCCTCGTTCGATATGCACGAAAGCTCGACTGGTAACCTGGATACACCGCCCGCCGGGCCGGCGGTGGCCGTAGTGGACCCCATTCAAGCCGCCGGTACTCCCTGGATCGCCTCAACGCTGGCGTACGGCACGGGGGCGGGTCTTTTTGTTGATGTTGACGGCGGTAGTCTGGTGGGATTGGGACCGGACGGCAGCTCCGGTCCCAGCTTGAAAGCGGCGGCCATTGTTGTTCCGTGCTCCGATCAACCGGACTATCCGGTTCTGCTGCTGGTTGCTCGTGACGTGGAGGCCGCGGATGGTCTAATGGCGCTTCTTACCCAGGAGACGATGACTCGT
>CAZOJR010000226.1:0-4032 GCA_964580165.1 uncultured Gaiellales bacterium | reverse complement strand
ATCAAATCTTTGACGGAGTTGCCCGCGGAGCATGAACACGCAAATTCCCGGCCCCGCCGCTCTGCAGACAGCAGATCCCCCAGTTCGGCATAGAATCGAATATAGATAGTGCCCATCTCGACTCCGCCTTGACGCGCCCGCAGGTCGTGCCCTACTCCTCCGCTCCCAGGCGAACCGGCCCGCTGAGTGAGAACACGATAATCCGCTCCCCGGCGTTCGTGCTGATATCGGTGTGAAGGCTGCGGACCTCCCGACCGGTGACGTCGCAAACGATGGCCTCCAGCAGAGGCCGCGCCTTTTCGATGAGTTCCCGGCGCACTTCCTTGACCAAACTCCGGCCGTGAGGAGTCCCGTCGACGCCGGCGAGCTGACGCTCGGCCGGCGTCAGAACCCCCCTGAGGCGAACGAGGACCAAGTCATCGATGATATAGGTACGCGCTTCCTCGGGGCCCCGACCCATATAATCCAACTCAAACCTGACAATCGCGTCAGATATTTCGGCCTCGAGCTGGCCCTTCGTCTTAGCCATGTGCCACTCAATTCCCGGCCTGCAACAGTCTGTGCTCCGCGACTTACCCCTTCTTCATCTCAAGCGCACACGCGAGCATAACATCGAACAGATCGTCGAGATCGGACTCATCAACACACGAGATCGCTACACGAACATCGGTATCACTGGTTGATATCACGCCGACACCATAGTCCTTCAGCAGCTTTACCCGGTATTCCTCGGCATTCAGGCCGTTTAGTTGAAGGCAGAGAAAGTAGCCGGAATTGAAGGGATACAGTTTCCAAGCTTCGGCAAACCTCGGTTGGGCCAGAATGGCGCGCGTCTTGGCGGCCCTGCTCGCAAGGATGGCGTACTTCTCCGCCTTCTCCGCCCGGTAGTCCGGATCACCCATAGCCTTCAACACCAGGGCTTGTGATACGTTGGGCGAGTTGCTGACCGTCCCCCGAATGCAGCCGGCCGTCTTCTTTTCAAGAGCCTCATAAATGCTCGCTCCGCCGGCCACCCCGTATGTGATAAACGCTACCCGAAGCCCCCAGGCATAGTCTTCCTTGGAAGCTCCGTCCAGCTTGACCGCCAAGATTCTTGGATGGATACCGGCCAGACGCGTAAACAGCGATTCCTTCAACACCTCGTCGTCGTAGAAGAGGCCGAAGTAGGCGTCGTCACAGATGGCGACCACATCACAGTTGTCCTCTGCGACCGCTGCCAGGAGAATACTCCGGATGCCTTCTGCCTCAGACGGAGTGAGCGAGTAACCGATGGGGTTGTTCGGGAAATTGAACAACACGGCGATCTTGCCGGCACCGGCATGCTCTTTGATTACCTTGCGAAGCCCATCCAAGTCCAGCCCGCCTTCGGGCCGTAAGAGCGGATAATCAACCAACCGTGCTCCCCGCCTTACGCCACAGATAAGCTTGTAGTTGCCCCACACCTTGTCGGGTACGAGCAGCAGGTCGCCTTCGTCAAGAAACATGTCGGCCACAGTGCTCAGGCCGTGAGTAATACCACCGGTGACCAGAGGAAGGCTGATGGGAATATCCTCCAGCGAGGGGTTCTTCTCTTTAATCTCCTCCAACCAAGCCGCCCTTAGATCGCCCCGGCCCGCAGCCGGCGCGTAAGGAAGCACCTGGTCTGCGTCGATTCCGCAGAGCTGCCGGGTGATTGACGGTAGTCCCATGGAATGTTGTTGTTCGCGCGCTTCGCCGATAGTGGCGTTGTAACGTGTGGCCTTCTGCTTGGCTTCGGCCGACTGGGTCAAGATGCCCTTGGGGTAGTACAGTTGCCGCCCGAGTCGCGAGAGCATCCGCATGATCGCGGGTGCCTGTTGCTCAATAGTCTCGTTCAGCTCAGCGGCCAGCGGATTCACTCCGGCCGTCTGTGGGCTCATCGGCCACCTTCCTCAAGCCGTTCCTGCAGAGCTGCGAGTTGACGGCGAAGCGCTGAAGGCAAGCGATCTCCGAATTGGTCATAGTAGTTAGCCAGGTTGGCTGCTTCAGCTTTCCAAGCTTCAACGTCAACGGTGAGGAGAGTCCGCAGATCGTCCGAGTTGACGTTGAGACCGGAGAGATCGAGGGCGTCAAAGGCAGGCAGATTGCCGATAGCCGTCTTGACCGCCTGTCCACCTCCGCCGACCCGCTCAGCGATCCACTTGAGCACCCGGCTGTTCTCACCATAGCCCGGCCAGAGCCAGTGACCATCTTCGGCCTTACGAAACCAGTTTACAAAGAAGATGCGAGGCAGCTTCTCCGGATCGGTCCGTTCAGCCATCGACAGCCAGTGGGCGAAATAGTCTCCCATGTTGTAGCCACAGAAGGGCAGCATGGCGAATGGGTCATGTCTCAACACACCGGTCTTGCTCAGATTGGCAGCTGTTGTCTCGGAGCCCGCCGCCGAGCCCATGAACACCCCATGCTCCCAACTGAAGGCCTCGTAGACCAATGGGACCGTGGAGGCCCGCCGCCCTCCGAAAAGAATGGCCGAGATGGGAACACCGGCGGGGCTTTCCCAATCGGGATCGATCACAGGGCACTGCTCGGCTGGAGCCGTGAACCGGGCGTTGGGATGGGCAGCTTTGCGCCCCGAATCGGGCGACCAATCGTTGCCTTCCCAGTCGATCGCGTGAGCAGGAGCATCGACGCCCATGTCTTCCCACCAGATGTCGCCCTCGTCGGTGAGGGCCGCGTTGGTGAAGATGCTGTTGCAGGCGAAGGTCTCCATCGCATTGGGGTTGGAACTGTAAGAAGTACCCGGTGCCACTCCGAAAAAGCCAGTTTCCGGATTCATGGCATACAGACGCCCATCGTCGCCGATCCGCATCCACGCAATGTCGTCACCCAGGGTGGATACCTTCCAACCCGGCAGCGCGGGCCTCATCATGGCGAGATTGGTTTTACCACACGCGCTGGGGAAGGCTCCGGCTATGTAGTGTTTTTTGCCTTCGGGTGAAGTGAGGGCAAGGATCAGCATGTGTTCGGCTAGCCACCCCTCTTTGCGCGCCATGGCTGAGGCTATCCGCAAAGCGAGACACTTCTTGCCCAGAAGGGCATTGCCTCCGTAGCCCGAGCCGTAGGACCAGATGGAGGGATCGTCCGGAAAATGCACGATGTACTTCTTGTCAGGGTCACGCTCGCATGGCCAAGTAGCATCTTCCTGGCCGGGTTCCAGCGGCGCTCCGACCGAATGCAGACAGGGTATGTAGTCACCGTCATCACCAAGTGCTTCCAGCACTTTGGCCCCTACACGGGTCATAACAATCATATTTGCGACAACGTATGCGGAGTCGGTCACCTCGATCCCGATTTTCGAGAACGGCGAACCGACCGGACCCATAGAAAACGGGATCACGAAAAGAGTGCGGCCCTTCATGCAGCCGTCAAATATGGTGGTCAGCTTGGCCTTCATCTCTCCGGCATTGGCCCAATTGTTCGTCGGGCCCGCTTCCACCTGTTCGTCGGTACAGATGTAGGTCCGGGCCTCCACCCGGGCAACATCACTGGGATGAGAGCGGGCGAGGACACAGTTGGGCCTCAGAGCATCGTTCAACTGCGTGAAGGTGCCCTGTTTGAGGCCCAAATCGCACATATACTGATACTCCTCCGGAGAGCCGTTGCACACATAGATGTCATCCGGCTTGCAGAGGTCCTTCACTTGCTCGAGCCAAGTGCGCAATCCTGCGTGAGCGATCCCTTCGAACCCGGCCGCCATACTGTCTCCTTCCCGTTCCGTCGGCGGTCCCGACCTACTCCAGATACACACAGGGCCGGCGCGCACTCACCCGAGTGTCACTGCCGGCCTCTCAACGCGGCCGGTGGGGCAGCCCCCACCCTCCGCTTGTCTGCCGGGGAGAAAATAGCACGTATCGACCGCCGCGTCCGCCGGCACGGCGTATCCAGGAGCACTCAGCAGTGCGCGCTCGCGCTGCTGCCTATCGCGCTACTGCCTCCCGCACCATGTCAAGCGTACCGGCCGACTGCAGCTTCTCGTTCTTGTGAGCTATGAATCCGGCGTACTCGGCCACAAAG
>CAZOJR010000225.1:0-4038 GCA_964580165.1 uncultured Gaiellales bacterium | reverse complement strand
ATCCCTGCAGAAGCGGATACATGAATTCGAGCATGGATATGGGCTCGTTCGCGAGATACCTCCGAGAGAAATCGTCCCGCTCCAGCATGCGGGCCACCGTAACGGTGGCCGCCAGGTCTAGCACATCGTTCATACGCAATGGGCCAAGCCAATCCCCATTGTGGGTAATCTCGGCTTTGTCCATATCGAGCACTTTTGCAGCCTGCTCTACATACGTGAGAGCGTTGGCGTTGATCTCCTCGTCGGAGAGGCGAGGCCGGCTCTTGGAGCGACCCGAAGGATCACCGACTTTTGCCGTGTAGTCTCCAATGATGAGGACTGCAGTGTGGCCGAAGGCCTGGAACTGGGCCAGCTTCCTCAGCACCACAGTGTGGCCGAGATGGATATCGGGCGCGGTCGGGTCGACGCCCAGCTTCACGCGCAGTGGTCTGTTCTCGACTCGCGCCTTTGTCAATTGGCGAAGCAGCTCCCCCTCGGGCAGCACGTCGACGCTCCCGAGCAGGAGTTCCTCGTATTCTTCTTGTATGGCGTGCGGCACGTTCATTGGTGTCATCGCACCCTTATCCTCCATCTCCCGGCCGGCAGCATACCATGACAAGCCGCCGCCTGGTGTAACATCAATCAAATGACGGCAAGAGACCGAAGTCCAAGAAGAAGCCGGCCATCCCATCGTGGGCACCGGGTCCTGCGGGGCGCCGTATTCGCTGTCCTCCTTCTCATCGTGGCGATTCTCTCTACGCTGGCAGGAGTCTATGTCGCTGTAGCCCGCACACTTCCCACTCTGGAGTTGACCGAGGGCATCGCTGCCGCAGAGACCACAAGGATCTACGATGACTCTGATCCGGCCGTTCTTTTGGCCGAACTCCACGGACTCGAAAATCGTCAGGTCCTCACGGTGGAGGAGATGCCACAACTGATGCGCGACGCAGTGGTGGCAGTTGAAGACGAGCGCTTTTATCAGCACAGCGGTGTCGACTTCTTCGCCATCTTAAGAGCCCTCTGGGCCAACATCACCAACGGAGAAATTGTGCAGGGCGGCTCTACCATTACTCAACAACTCATCAAGAATGCGTTTCTCACCAATGAGGAGACGCTGGACCGTAAGCTGCGAGAAGCGGCATTGGCCTACCAATTGGAGAAGAAGTGGTCGAAGGATAAGATCCTCACCGAATACCTCAACATCATCTATTTCGGCGAGGGTGCATATGGTGTAGAAGCGGCTGCCCTTACCTACTTTGGCGTTCATGCCTCCGACCTGACCATTGACCAGGCAGCGCTTCTCGCCGGACTCCCTCAAGCCCCCTCGGCATACTCACCACGCCGCGACCCTGAGGCGGCTCTTACCAGACGTGATCTGGTCTTGAACAAGATGTACCAGCAAGGCTATATCAGCAGCGACGAACTGCTAGAGGCTCTTTCTGCCCCCCTGGCGCTGGTAGACCCCGAGCATAATGACGAGGTTCAGGTTCCCTATTGGATAGAAATGGTACGCGAACAACTTGTGGCACGTTATGGATCGTCTACCGTTCTCCAGGGTGGGCTCAGCGTCTATACGAGCGTCGACCTCGACCTTCAAGAGATCGCGGAACAAGCCATAGCCGGCGTTCTTGATCAGCCGGGAGATCCTTCGGCCGCTTTGGTCAGCATAGACGTCCGCACCGGGCGTATGGTCGCCATGGTCGGAGGCTCAGACTTCGAGACTCTCCAGTTCAACCTGGCGACTCAGGGCAAACGGCAGCCCGGATCGGCATTCAAGCCTTTCGTACTAGTCACCGCGCTCAAGCAGGGCCTCAGCCCTCTTACTGTCTACGACTCCGGTTCAGTCACCATCGATCTCCCCGGAGAACCCTGGCAGGTTTCATCAACTGACGATGGGCCGCTAACCTTGGCCGAGGCCATAGCTCAATCTTCGAACGGCGTATTCGCCCGTCTGATAATGGACGTCGGACCAGCCGAGGTGGCGGAGACTGCGTACGACATGGGGATAACGACCCCCCTCGGTGACGATCCAAACCCCGCCATTGCTCTCGGCGGGCTGACGACGGGAGTCAGTCCTCTGGAGATGGCCATCGCATACACAACGCTTGCCACCGGAGGAGAACGGCTCGAGGCAGGGGTCACGTTCAGCCCAGATCAGGCCGGCTATCCCATAACCATCGTGCGCGTACTGGATTCGGATGACAAGGTTCTCGACGAAAACACCGTCGTCAGGACACGGGTTCTCGATGCGGGTATCGCGGGCCTGACTACCGAATGCCTGCAGGCAGTCATCGCCTCCGGTACGGGTACGGCCGCCGACATCGGCCGGCCGGCCGCCGGCAAGACGGGCACTACGCAGAATTATGCCGACGCCTGGTTTGTCGGATATACCCCGGATCTGGTGACAGCAGTTTGGGTCGGCTATCCGACAGAACAGAAGCCGATGACCGATGTACACGGGATCCAGGTAACCGGCGGCTCTCTGCCTGCTCAGATCTGGGCGGCTTTTATGAAGGAGGCACTGGCCAGTACGCCTGTCTCCGAATTCCAGCTCTCATCCGACGAAGAATGGGTTTCCGTCGAAGTGTGCAGTGAGTCACATATGCTCCCAAACGAATACTGTCCCAATACTGTGACGATGCTGTTCCGCGCCGATGAACAACCTGTCGATCGGTGCACCGTTCACACTGCTCAAGATATGCCTGTACCCGATGTAGTCGGCCTAACCATTGACCAAGCGGAGGAGATTCTCGAACTGGCGCACTTCGCCACCACCACAGTAGAAGACCGTCTCTCCGAGCAACCACCTGGAACAATAGTCGCCCAGAACCCTGAGGCCGGCACGACCTTGCTCCAAGGATCCACGGTGACCCTTCATGTATCGACCGGAGAAAGCCTGGTGACGGTCCCCGATCTTGTGGGCCTGGACATAGCCGTTGCACGGGCGCAGCTGGCCGCCGTCAATCTCACTACCGATGAAACAACAGTTTCTGACGAGACTCCAGCCGGCACAGTCATTTCCCAGAACCCCGACCCGGGGAGCGCTCTGCCTTCAGGCTCGACGGTCTCACTATTTATCAGCGCAGGTCCTTCGGAACCACCGGTAACAGAACCACCGGCTACAGAACCACCGGTACCCTAGGCCGAGCACACGGTGGATATTAAGCCCGGCTCACCCTTGTGAAACCCGAACAGGCAATCACATCTACACCCTGTCGCTCGAATTCATCGATGATTAAGTTCATGCCTAGTGAATCCGAGGACACGTGACCCGCGATGACCACGTTCATGTGCTCATCCTTGGCCTTTTTGCGATGTTCTTCACCCATGTGCATGCCTACGATGGTGCCCACACCGGCTGCGGCCAGTTTGCCGATAGCCTCAACAGGCCCGGACGTGCCACCCGTCATATCAACCATGATCTTCCCGGTACGTCGCTTCGCTTCACCTTCGTAGATGATCGGTCCGGTTCCCTGCAGTACAGCTTCTCGATATTCGGGAATGGATTTCAGCATGTCCAGAAGCTCTTCGACCGTGGTATCTACCCCCAGTGCGTCACAGCGTGACTGCAGGAAACGATTGACATTGTTATCTGCGGGGGTATGGCAACACATATACGGCAGGCCTAGCAGCCGCGCTGCAGCCAACACCTGCTCGTTGTTGCGAGGATGGAAGGCTCGCGTAATCTCGGCCATGCGATCGGTTAATACAGCGTCACCGTAGGCCAGAGAGACTCCGAACTTGCTCCACACATCCGCTTGCAGTCCCATGACCTCTTCAAGCCGGGCCAGCGCCCTACCCTCCGGGTGATGTGCCAGCAAGAGATCGATTGTAGTACCTCTTGATCGCAGAGTGTCGGCAAGCAGCACCTCACCCACTTCGAGATCGATACCCACCAACATTCTGGACACCTCGGTCTCCGGGTCGCCAACGAGAATCCGGGTGTCGGCAAAGGGATTAGCGAGGGTTTCTTGGTCGAATTCCCATTTCCGATGCTCGGGAAATTCGTCAAATGCCTTTCGCGCCCGATGCAAGACCCGGGATACGCCCTCCGACCCG
>CAZOJR010000224.1:0-4045 GCA_964580165.1 uncultured Gaiellales bacterium | reverse complement strand
AGCCACATCCCTTCGCAACTGCTCACGGGTCTGGAGCAAGCGCAGGCCTTCCACCGTACCATCGTTGAGATTGAGATGAGTGATCTGCGCCAACCCGAAGTCGCAATCGAGTCTCATGTCTTCCATGTCCAAGCCGGCTACACCATCAGTTCCCAAAACGGAGCCCCGTTCGAGTGCATCACGGACAATCCTAGGCGGTTCTACAGCGAAGCCGTGGTTCTGTGAAGTGATTTCGACCCGGCCGCTCAGATAGTTACGGACCGGATGGTTCGCACCCCGGTGGCCAAACTTCAGTTTGTACGTGGATAGACCGATGGCGAGCGCCAGCAACTGGTGGCCCAAACAGATTCCAAAAACCGGCACACGTCCCAGAAGGCCGCGGATGGTTTCAACCGCATAGACCACCGCCGCGGGATCTCCCGGACCGTTCGATAAAAAGACCCCGTCCGGGTTCATGGCTAAGGTCTGTTCGGCGGTCCAGTGAGCGGGAACAACGATGATCTCGCAGCCAATAGCGGCAAGACTGCGCAAAATGCTTCGTTTGATCCCATAGTCATAGGCAACAACCCTGAATCGACGTTCCAGCGCGGTGAACGTCGCCCAAACATACGGGGCTTCGCAAGTGACCGCACCGACCAGGTCTTTCCCCGCCATGTCGGGGTAGTCCTGCGCGGCCGCCAGCAGATCGTTCACCCTGAGGTCCGGGCCTGCCGCGACACAGGCGGTCATCGCCCCCTGCTCTCTGATACGCCGGGTTAGAGCCCGCGTATCAATGCCCGCCACCCCCACGACACCACGAGCCGTCAGCCAGTCCACCCAGGCCTCGGGGCACGTCTTATTCCAAGCGGTGTTCTTGACTTCCCTTACGATGACTGCCCGCGAATGCACCTGGTCCGACTCGAGGAGGTGGTCTGCGGCTCCATAGTTTCCGATCATAGGGTAGGTGAAGTTGACCATCTGCCCGTGGTAAGAGGGATCGGTCACTATCTCCTGATATCCGCTCATGCTCGTGTTGAAGACCACCTCGCCCAGAACCCGGCCCTGGGACCCAAACCCGAATCCAGAGAAGACAGAACCATCTTTCAGAACGACATAGCCGGGTACTGTACCCCGATACATCAGGCCTCCCCCCGGGCGCGCGCGAAGCGGCGCGCCCCATCCACCACGGTCAGTCGCACCCGGCCAGTGAGGGTTTGGCCCAACAAAGCGCAATTGCGGCTCTTGCCCCGGAGCGACGCCGGTGTCACTTCCCAGGTCTCGTCCGGATCGACAACACAGAAATCGGCCGGAGCCCCGGCAGCAAGCCGGGGCTCTGCCAAACCAAGTACCCGGCACGGCGCTCCCGACATCGCCTCTACCAGCCTTCCCAGAGACATATCTCCGGTCAGCACCAGTCCCGTGTGCAGCGCGGCGAAGGCAGTCTCCAGAGCGGTGCTGCCGAAGAGAGCATCTTCGATAGGCACCTCCTTCTCCTGGGGAGCATGAGGTGCATGGTCGGTACCCACACAATCGATCGTGCCGTCGGCCAAGGCGGCAACCAAGGCCTCGCGGTCCTCTGCGGAGCGCAGGGGTGGGTTTATCTTGAGGTTCTGGTCAAGACCGGCCAGACGTCCATCGGTAAGCAACAGGTGATTCGGCGTCACCTCGGCGGTAATGGGAAGTCCCTCTTCTTTTGCCCGGCGAACCAAGCGCACACTCTCGGCAGCCGACAGGTGTTGGAAGTGCACCAAAGGAGCCGGGCGTGAACTCGAGGGTGAGTGAGGAGATACAGGCTCGCCCAATACCTTCATCTCGTGAGATTTGCCACTCACCGGCTCCATCCCACGTGTCGCAGACAGCCGTTTCTCCTCCGCGTCCGCATACCTGACAATCTCCAGGTCACGCGCCAGCGACGCCGACTCTCCGATAGAGGGGATGCCCCGCAATCCGAGCCGCGCGCTCCATCTGCCCTCGTGCATAACTCCATCGAGGGACAGGCTCCTGTCTTCCAGATGAAGCAGCAAGGGACGTCCGGTACTGCGAGCGTAGCGAAGGGCGTGCAGTAACAGATCGGCGTCGGCCACGGGTCTGCCGTCGTCAGAAAAAGCTGCGACGCCTACGGCGGCCAATTCCCGCATCTCGGCCAGTTCTTCACCATTCTGGCCCTTGCTCACCGCTCCCACCTGGCCGATTCGCACGAGGGCATCCCGTACGGCTTTATCGAGAACCCAGGCAGCCACCGGTCCACAGTCGACCACCGGATCCGTATTGGCCATAGCCACCACCGCAACATACCCTCCCGCTGCAGCCGCCAGGGAACCAGAGGCCAAGTCTTCCTTGTATTCGAAACCGGGAGTACGAAGGTGGGTGTGGGGATCGACAAAACCGGGGAACACCCAGCACCCGGCCAGGTCGTCTAGTATCTCGATACCGGCGGGCTGTTTCAACCGTCCGCCGATCGCAGCAACCTTGCCGTCTTCTACGAGAAGATCACCCTCTAGGTCCACCCCGTGCTGAGGATCAAACACGTGCACACCGGTAAGAAGAAATCGCTCGGGAGGCAACGCGCGGCAGCAGAATCTGGGCGCGGAAGGACGTGGATTGGTGTCCATCCAGGTTCCTTTCGGTCTCACAGGACTCGTTTAAAGGTCGTCTTATGGTATCGCGGAAGAGCGGGAGGTTCCAGGGACGGAGACTTAGATACCGTACCCCTTGAGACAGCGGCTCAGATACCGGGCTTCTCAATCTCGTGATCAAGCCAAGCGGGCAGAGATGCGCCAGCCCTCCGCAACTCTTTCTTGTAATGCAGGTATGAGGGATCGTGAGCTTCAACCAGTGCCCAGAAACGCGCCGAGTGGTTCAGCTCGACGGTGTGGCACAGTTCATGAAGTAATACATAGTCAACTACCGGTGACGGCAAGAACAGGAGTCGGGCATTGATCGATATGGTCCCCTTCTTTGAGCAACTAGCCCACCGCGTCCGCTGTTGCCGCACAACGACTCGCTCATAGTGGAAACCATGCTGCCGAGCAATCCCGCTCAAACGCGGAATGAGCACGTCCCGCGCCTTTCTGTGCAGCCAGCGACGGAGTGCCTCCCTACAGGCAGTGGTACTTTCGACATCACCAGTGACCACGAGGAGCCTTCCGGGCCGTTCGTGAAGCGTAACCCGGTTCGGGGATCTTCCTTTCGAGGGCGCTCGCCGATACTGAACCGCCCACTCCTCGCCGGTGGCCAGCAATACTACATAATTGGGTAGTTGTGGCTCCCTTTCGAGACGCCGTCGCCGGGCTCCCATGCGCGCCAAATTCCGCTCGATCCAAGGCCTTTTCTGCTCCACAATCTTGGGGATAAGCGAACGATCAAACCCCTCCGGCACCACAATCTCCAGTCCGCGACCGGTGCTCACAACCAAACGCACGCGTCGCGCCCGAGCGCTCACCCGCACACAGAAATCCATAGGGACCGAGTCTCGGCCTCGCCTCGAATCAACCGTCAAGATGTTGTGGGCCAGCTAATCGCGCGGTCAAGGTGATCTCCGGCACCGCCGCCAGTGCTTTCGATACCGGGCAACCGGCCTTCGCCGCTTCGGCGGCTTCCTGGAATTCTGCATCGGCCAGTCCCGGTACCACCGCTTCGCACTCGAGATCTATCCGTTTGATAAGCGGTCCGGCCCCCAGATGCACGGCGGCTGAGGCAGAAATACGTTCGGGAACAAATCCCTTATCGGTCAGCAACGCCGCCAAAAACATGGCGAAACATCCCGCGTGTGCAGCCCCGACCAGCTCCTCCGGGTTGGTGCCGGCGGCCTCTTCGAATCGCGAAGAGAACGTGTACGGTCCATCGTACAAGCCGCTCGCCAGCCTCATAGTTCCACGGCCCTCTTTGAGGGTACCAAGCCAGGTCGCCTCAGATTTGCGGACGGGCATCACTCACTCCTTTCGTCTACAAACCATCCATCGCCCTGACGCTGTATTCCACACTCCGCAACAAAGCTAATCCTCTGAGTTCTCTTCGGGCCCCACGTCTTCCACATCCCTGCCGGCAGGAAGGTTCGGACCGCTAC
>CAZOJR010000223.1:0-4093 GCA_964580165.1 uncultured Gaiellales bacterium | reverse complement strand
TAACCTACCCGGCAGCAAGAAACAAGGCCGTGAAGAACAAAACGAGGCAACGAACTGAAAACACGCAGTCATGTCACGGAGCGGAAGATTACGGCAGCTCAGGGTGCGCTTTCCGAGCCGTCGCCGGCAGGTACGTAGATGGTGCTGCCGTCCTCCAGCTGATAGAACTGACCGATGAGCCGGCCAGCCCCTGAGGCCTGGTCGTCGGGGTCGAGTTCGAGAGTCCTGATCTGGTCGCCTTCTCTGATGATCAACTGCATCTTGTCGCCCTGAGTTTTCACGATGGTCACATCCTCCCCCGAGAGCAACTCGGGCAGGCCGACAGCGGTGAGCGCCGCCAAGAGAAAGGCTACGGCAAGGACAACGGCCACGTCGAACAGGTTGACGAGGCCATCCAATGGATCGCCGTTTCGCTCACTGCGATCGACACGCCTGCGTGACAGGTAGCGCCCGTGATAGCGACTCCTGCTCGCCTCGCGAACCCCGCCCGAAAAACCACTCCGCGCACTCATCAGATCTCCGCCCGTTCGGGCGCAAGACTCCCTGACGTCCCGGGTGATAGGCTTTGAGGTTGCACGACCATATCCGTGGCTGCATTACCGCGTTCCCCATCTGGCGACCCGGCTTGATCGGCTCCGTCGAGCAGTTCCAACATGTATTCCATGTCTGAGATATCCTGTGCCGTAGTCCGGTCGCGGATGGCGCTCACAACGAATCCCAAACCCCCGATAAGCAGGCCCAGCACAGTGGCCGAAAACGCCAGTTTGAGCTTTGCAGCCAGAGTCTCGGTGTCGCCCTGAGCGAGAGCCGTGAGGGCCGGAGAGAGCGGAATGAGAGTACCCATAAGCCCAAGCATCGGCCCCACACGGACCAGGATCCTGGTCTTCTCCAATCGCCGAAGCGAATCGAATTCGTATTCCTGAAGCAGTTTCATGGGTTTCTGGGGCAGCCGGGTGTTCTTGTGGTTTTCTATGAACTCACGCACGAAACCGGTAACAATGCTCGAATAGTTGTTCTGGGCCAGTTCCTTGTATGCTTCGGCGGCCAGTCCTCGGGCAAAGGCCACCCGGGCTCTGAGAGCACGGGCCTCAAGAGTCTGCAAATTCCTGTAGCGGATCCGGCGGTAGTACTCGTGTATGAGCCGTCCCACCTCGACCAGCGCCCAAAGAAGGCAGGCAATCGCGGCCAGTAGCACGGGATAGATAAGAATGCCCGCTATCTGATAGATAATCTGTTCGATCTGACTGCTGAAGCCGTTCATTCGTCACGTCCTCCGTAGTGGGAAGCGGCTCGGCGACCGGCCGCTATTGAGAGCCCTACAACGCGCTGCAGTCTTCGCTCGTCGCGTAGCCGTATCCCGTGTGACAGGCTCGCGCCGGCACCGAGCAGGACCATCAGACCGCCTACCAGACCTCCTGCCCAGGCCGCCCGGCCGGTATCAGCCGGCGCGTCGAAGTCCTTGATAGCACCTGCGGAGGCCGTGCTTAGAGAGTCAGATACCCGATAGCCGGACAGCTCCTCCTGGTAGGCGACACCGCCCGCTTCACCCGCCGGAGCCGAATCGGCCACAACAGCCGCTGATACATCGACATTCACGTCCTCCTCCGTGCTACTGAGACCCGCCGAGCCGGTCGCGACAGAAGTGCCACCCGTTCCCGAAGCAACGGAGAGGTTGCCATCCGTGGTTGTCGCCGTAGCCGTGCCCGTGGTGGTAGTGCTCGATCCGCCACTTGATCCCTGCGTGGAACTGGTGGTTGCGCTTCCGCCACCAAGCGTGGTAGTCGTTGAGGACGAAGACGTGGTCAATGTTGAAGTGGTGGTACTCGTGGATTCGTACGCCGCCATATAGAAAGGAACCGTCACCGAGGAAACATTGCCGGCTCGGTCACCCACCCTCACTGTCAGTGAGTGCTCACCTTGTGGTACAGAGCCAAGAGTAACTACCAGCCGGTCATCCTCCACAGCAGCTTCATCCGTTACGTCAACCCCGTCAAGCGTGACAATCAAGGAGCCGGTGCCTATTCCAGTTCCCTCGTCGGAATAGTTGGCTTCAATAGTAATTAACCCATCCCGCAAAGTAGCTTCTGGAGAAGGTGAGACAACTCCCAGGTTTGGAGCATACACAGGGCGAGGAGCCTGTTCTCCGGGTGCGACCGGGTAACTTTGACCCGACAGCGCAATCACCGCGTACGCGGTGCCGAGCAGGGGAATCGAGACGATAGCGTCTCCATCCGTCTTGAGGGAATGGGCGAAGAGACCCGAGGGCTGTTGAAGAGATTCAAGATAGGATACGGGGGTCGCACCACCCGAAGTGCGCCAGTTGGCCGCGTCTTCACCCACCGCCGCCAGAGCTCCCAGAACCCAAGAGGTAGACTCGGAGGAGCTCGCGCTTGACATCCACGACCTGAACCCTCCATCAGAGATCTGGTAACTCCTAATGAAGTTGAGACAACCTTGGATGGCCGGATCGTCCGCGGGAACACCGGCAGCCCTGAGAGCCATGACAACGGCCGCCGTGTCATCAACATCTTTCATGGCCCCAGTCTGCCAGCCATATCCTCCATCTTCGCCTTGGGCCTGCTTGAGCCACTCCGTCGCCCGGTCGATTGCCTCGCTCGTGTCTCCCGCGGCGGCCAGGGCCATGATGGCCCAGATGGTCGTTGACACGTCTGCGAGAGTGAAGTCGGTCTTGGAAAGAGCGAAATTGCCCGTCTCGGGCGACTGATATGTGAGAAGCTGCTCGACCAGGTCGACCCGGGGTAATCCGGCCTCGCGAACGAGATCCGGCCTGCCGGCCGCCGCGAAGGCCAAAATGAGACGCGAATAGAAGCTCGCGGAATTGTTGGCGCCCTCACCGGTCTCGGCTTCCTCAATCACATCCAGATCACGCAGGTATGACACCGGATCCTTGCCGGTGCTGGTGGTCCAGCTCCCGGGATTCTGGCCGGCCGCAGCGATTGCCATTACTATCCAGGTAGTTACTCCCTGCCCCTGGTCGCCGGAGGATGAGAAGCCACCGGTAGCACTCTGATGGGCCGCAAGATAGTCAAGCGCCCTCTCCACGGAGGTCGGAGCCGCAGATACCGTTGCCGGAGAGATGAAAAAGGTCCCGGCAAGACACAAGCAAGCGAGAACTGCTAGACCAAGCTTCTTCAGAAACCGTAGACCCGAAATACGCCCGCATTTCATGCCGGTTCCTCCGCCTCTACGAACTCCACGGCTGTCCGTCGTTTGAACTTCCGAAGAATCGCCACAGCCTGCGGACCGAAAAGCGCAGCGAAGAGTGAGGTAGAAAAGGCGTGGACCGCGTCGAAGCCAAGTCCCTGGATGTAGAGAGCTACAAGGGCCGGCCAGGTATGCGCGGTGAACACAATATACATGTAGATCGTCACGAACCAGTCGAAGACCACAGATAGGATCGCTCCGACAATGATCATGCTCAGCCGGCCGGACAGGTAGCGGTTCCGGCCCATCAATCCACCGATTGCCCCGATGGCGCCCCAAGCGATCATCTGCCATGGAGTCCAGGGTCCCTGCCCGAAGAAAAAATTGGAGACCAAGGCCGATGTAGCCCCCACCATGAAGCCCGTGCCCGGCCCGAGCGCGATACCCGAGGCCAGAACCAAAAAGGTGACGGGCTGGAAATTGGCCACCGACGCGAAGAGCACGCGACCCGCCGTAGCTAGGGCCGCCAGCGACGCGATAAGAGTGATATGGAGAGCTGAAGAGGTCCGGCGTCCGAACAGGAACAGTCCCAGTGCGGCCACTCCAATGACGGCGGCAAAGGAAATCACGCCCCACTCGATACTCTCGGGGAATATCAGCGCCACGGCAAAGAAGACGGCGAGCCCCGCCGCGATAGCGGCCGGGGCGAGACGATACAGCCGCATGGTCCAGGCAAACCGATTCATGCGCGCACCAGCCTCACGTCCTCTTCAACCAATACTTCCGGCATCAGATGGCGGAACAACCGGTTGACCTGAGTGGAGAAGTAGAGTGCGCCGTCAAGCACCTCGCGAGAAGTTCCGTCCGCGAGAATACCCCCATCGCCCAGCAGGATGATTCTCTGGGCATAACGGGCGGCAAATTCCAC
>CAZOJR010000222.1:0-4131 GCA_964580165.1 uncultured Gaiellales bacterium | reverse complement strand
AGGTCCAGCATTGCCGTGGATGAGACTAGTCACCTTGCTCGCCCAATCGCGCGCGAGCGCCTTGATGGTCCACTCCGGCACGCCACACTTCTCTGAGGCCCATTCCGGGGTCTTGGGCACTCCGTCCTCTTTGCCAAGAACGTAGTCCTCGAACTTGTCAAACCCGTAGGAGTGGGTGGCAACGTACTCCTTATCGTAGATGCCTTCGGTTATCCACACATAGGCAATAGCCAGTTGCAGTGCCGCGTCGGTGTTGGGCAGAATTGGGATCCACCTATCGGCATGTACGGCCGCGCCATAGTTAAGATCGGGGCAGATGTAGACCGATTTAAGCCCCAGTTCGGAGAGCCAGTAGCACAGGCGGCTGGACATCATGCCTTGGATGGGATGCGGCGTGGTCTCCGGGTCACAACCCCAGAAGAGGAGCAGTTCCGTATGCTCAGCGATGTCTGGGTACAAATTGGCGGCCGGCATCATCTCTCCCACCGGCTCACATCCCCAGACATGCTTGGCGCCCCAGTTCTGGCCCTCCCAGCTGTCCAGGTTACGCATTTGAATGGTATACCCGCCCAAAAGAGAGAGCAGACGGTTGGCACAGCCGTGGCTGGGGCTCAAGTGTTTGCTCTCCCCGTGCATGTCGGATTGGGAGAACACCGCCTCGGGGCCGTACTGTTGGCCCATCCGCTTCAGTTCTGAGGCCACAATCTCGGCAGCTTCGTCCCAGCCGATGCGGACGTACTTGCTCTTGCCCCGGTTCTGCGTGTTGCGCCCCCCCAGACCGGTCGAGCCGGGAGCGCCGCTCGGATCCCAGTCCACTCTCATTAAGGGATACCGGACCCGGTTCTTGGAGTACACTCGTTTCTTGTACGACAATCCGAGGGGGCCGACGCAGGGCCGCATGGGAGGCTCCAAGATCTTGCCCCGAGCCTCTATCTTCCAGACATTGAAGTCTTTTCTGTCGTACTTGGACTCATAGTCGAGCGGCCGGATGCGGGTGATCTTGCCGTCTTTCACATCTACCAGACAGGGAGGACCCGAATCCTGAGGCCCAAGAAAACCTGAGCCTCTGATGACCTGTCTATACATCCCGATGCTTACGGTCTGTCTTGCCTCCAATCCCATTCTTCCAGAACCCCCTGTTTGATATCTACGTCATTGTGTCGCCCCAACCCTAGGGTAAGCGCACCCGAAGAGCCCAGCCTCTAAGACTCACGGAGTGCTATGTGTATCCCCTCGCTCCTCAACACGCGCCCAAACAATGCGGCATCAGCATTGCCGTACACCAGTCACGCAAGTTTCTCTATCCTCCCAGGTAGGCCTTCCTCACGATGTCACTACTGCCGAGAGCCTCCACGGTGCCGGATGTCACCATCCGGCCCACCTCAAGAACGTATCCCTGGTCGGCTACGCCCAGGGCAAGATGGGCGTTCTGTTCTACGAGAAGCACGCTGATGCCCCGCCTGTTGATCTCGCGGATGACCTCTCCCACCTGTTCCACCACGATGGGAGCCAGACCCACCGAGGGTTCGTCCAGGCACAGGAGATTCGGACCGGCCATGAGCCCCCGGGCAATGGCCAGCATCTGCTGCTCACCGCCGGAGAGGGTACCCGCGTTCTGTTTGGAGCGCTCCTTTAGGCGGGGAAACAGGTCATAGACGTACTCAAGGGACTGGGCTACGCCCTCTTTGTTTCTGACCGTGGCCCCCAGCTTGAGGTTGGTATAGACGCTGAGGTAAGGGAAGAGCTGCCGGCCTTCCGGGACCAAAACGATACCCTTGCGCACCCGGGCGTAGGTCTCCAGGTGGTCAATGGGCTCTCCTCTAAGACGGATGTGCCCCCCCTGGATGGGAACCAAGCCGACCAGGGCCTTAAGCACTGTGGACTTACCCGCCCCGTTGGCCCCGATCATGGTTACCACTGAACCCTCCGGCACCTGGATGGAAACCTCGCGTACGGCCAATGACTTCCCGTAGTAGACGGTGATGTTGTCTATCTCAGCAAACATAGTCGGTCCCAAAATAGGCGGAGATGACTTCGGTGTTAGATCGAACCTCTTCCGGAAGACCTTCGGTGATCTTCTTGCCAAAGCTGATCACCACCACACGGTTGCAAAGTGCCAGTATCTGCATGTTGTGTTCCACGATGAGCACGGTAATGCCGTTGTCGCGCATGCTTCTTATGGCATCAAGACTGTCTTGGATCTCTCCGGGGTTCATACCAGCCAGAGGCTCGTCTAAGAGCAGCAGACGAGGCTTGGTGGCCAGAGCCCTGGCCACCCCCAGCATCTTCTGGTGTCCGTGCGCTAGGTTTCTGGCCAACTCGGCCGCCACCTTCTCTAGGCCCACCAACTTGAGGATCTCCCGGGCTTTGTCTTCGATGAAGGCTTCGTTCTGGCGGTAGGTGCGGGTATTGAAGAACACCTGAAACACATTCGAGTGGGGGTGCAAGAAGAAGGAAGAGGTGACGTTCTCTAAGACGGTGAAATCCGGAAATAGCGGGTTGAGCTGAAAGGTGCGGCCGATGCCCAGCTTGGCCACCTGGTCGGGCAGCCTGTTGGTGATATCTCTGGAGTCGAAGTAGACCTTGCCTGAGGTGGGCTTAAGCACACCGGTGATCAGATTGAATACAGTGCTCTTACCAGCGCCGTTGGGTCCGATGAGGCCCACGATCTCCCCCTCGGCCACCTCCATGGAGAAGCCGCTCACGGCGGCCAAGCCGCCGAAGTTCTTGGTGAGGTCCTTGATCTCAAGGAGCATCGGAGGTCATCTCCTTTGCTGAGTGCGACCTGGATGCTCGATCTTTGATAAGCCGCGGAATACTGGTGAGCCCCCCCGGGAGAGCGAATGCTACAACAACCAATATGACGGCAGAAACATAGGGTAGGTATCCTCGGAGATCGCGGAAGAACTCTGGTACCACCATGAGAATGGTGACACCCACGACCGGGCCCCAGGAACTGTAGCTGCCCCCGACAAGCGTATACATAATGATCCAAAGACTGGCAGACAGCCCGAAGCTGGTAGGAGATGCAACCGTGTTGTAGTGAGCATAGAGCGCTCCCATGAGGCCGGCAAAAAAGCATGCGAAACCTACTGCGAGAATACGCCACCGTCTCTCGTTTACTCCTACGCTCGAAGCCACCAGATGCGACTGAGCGACAGCCTTCAGCGTCATCCCGATACGGCTATGTTCGAACCGATATATGACGGCGAAGCTCACGAGCGCAACGCCTAGAAACACGTAGTAGTACGGGATACGTGAGCTAAACAAAGGCTCGATGCCTGCCACCCCGCTGGTGCTCCCGGTCCATTTTCCACCAGCTGTGAATAGATTGATGATGACGTAGCCCAGGAACAGGGTACCCATGGCGTAATAGACCCGTCGCAGGCGAGCAAAAGGGTACGCGAGTGCACTGCCAAGCAAAGTAGCACCAACGGCCCCCGCGGGTATGGTCACCCACGACGGCCAATCTAGCCATACGGAAGCCATGCCTGCAATATAAGCTCCAACGCCCATGAACGCAGCATGTGCGATGGACAACTGCCCAGATATAACCACCACGCGAAAGCTTGCCGTCACCACCATGTAGACGAAAGCGAGTATCAATACGTGCATGAAGTACGAATCAGCAAGAAACAGCGGCATACTCGCTGTTATGACGAGTAGAAGCGCAATCACTGCTGATTGCCACGCATGAGTGCGGACGAAAAGACTGCTATCAGATGACTTTCTGGAATGTCTCATTGCTATCACTTCACTCACATCTCGTGCCCGAAGAATCCCCGGGATCTTACAAGCAGGAGACCAAGAACCAGAGCTGATGCGACTGCGTCTACGACGGCGCCCGGAAGCACCATCGGAAGTCCCCCGTACATCAAACCGAGAAGTGATCCGACAAAGAATATGCCCGAAAAACTGCCCATTCCGGCCAGGACAACAAGCATCAGCACCTTAACCAGAATGGTGTCACCCATCCACGGATTCAGGTTGTACAGCGTTCCCATAAGCATTCCGGCAACAGCCGCCAACGCGAATCCAATGCCGCATGCCATCGCTGCTACGTGACTAAATCGAATCCCCTGAAGTGCCGCACCTTCTCTATTTTGGGTGACCGCCTGCATCTGTGCGCCC
>CAZOJR010000221.1:2963-4166 GCA_964580165.1 uncultured Gaiellales bacterium | reverse complement strand
GAGAGCCATCACGAACGCGGTCGCGAGACCCGGAGGGAAGGGTACAAACGCAGTAGGGAGGAACGCCGGCGCCTTCACCGGCCGTCGAAGGCACGACAGTAATCGAGGAGGGGTAATTTAGGAGGGTAACCCTAGGAGGGGAGGCATCTTGATGATTCGTGACCCGAAGATAGGCAGAAGAGCCGTCTTGCCCGCCGTTCTTCTCGTGCTCATGATATCGCTCTGTATGTACACCGCCGTGGGATGCGGCGGGCGCGACGGGAGCAGCGAAGCCACCGGTACCACCACCGGCTCCTTGGAGGATTCCATCATCCACCCCGCCGGCGCAACCGAGGTGGTACTCCGCGTAACCTACGAGGGTGGATTGGTGCCCGTATCATCCAGCCTGTCTCACGTGCCCGAATTCACGCTGTACGGTGACGGAACCGTCATTGTGTCGGGACCGGTAATCGCAATCTATCCCGGGCCGGCAATGCCCAATCTCCAGGCGGCCAGAATTTCTGAGGACTCGATACAGGCGATACTCTCTGCCGCGCGAGACGCGGGACTTTTTGCCTCCGGAGTTGATTATGGACAGCCGGGGATCACCGACGTTGCTACGACCACCATCATTATCAATGCTGAAGGGGATACATATCGGTCGGATATCTACGCCCTTGGCATGGAGCCGGAAACAAGCGGATTGACGCCGGCACAGCAGCAGGCTCGAGAGGCCGTCGGCGATCTCACCGGCAAGCTGTACGATCTGACGGCCTTCGAGCCTGGCGAGATCGGGTGGGGTCCGTATGAATACTCAGCTCTGGCCGTGTACAGCATAGCCGTCGACGCCAGCCAAGAGCCCGGCCCTGATGACGTCCAACCCAACCAGCTCGAATGGCCCCTTGACGACCTCGCCAGCCTGGGAGAGCCGGTACAGCCCGAGGGGTACAGAAGAGCAGTGGTCTCGAGAGACGACCTGGCTACATTGCGACCTCTACTGAGCGAGGCGACTCAGATTACCGTCTGGACGGCAGGCGACCGCGAGTACAACCTGCATTTCCGCCCGTTGCTACCCGACGAGAGTATCTGAATCACCTGGCAACCCAGCAGTGATATTGAGCGCCCCAGTGCACATGGAGGCGCTCAGTGTATATGGAGACGCAGTGCATATGGGGACCTACGGAGCAGATTAAAGCCATGCCTCGTGATAGTCTGGGCGTCTGC
>CAZOJR010000221.1:0-2953 GCA_964580165.1 uncultured Gaiellales bacterium | reverse complement strand
CGCAGGCCGGGCATTCAAGATCTTGATCTCGAGGTCAGGCCAGGTGAGATATTTGGATTCATCGGGCCCAACGGAGCGGGCAAGACAACGACTATCCGGCTGCTGCTAGATCTGCTCCATCCTACCGGAGGACGCGCCACCCTCTTGGGTCTGGACGCGCATCGAGATAGTGTGGCCCTGAGGCGATCAATAGGGTACCTACCCGGCGAGTTCGGCCTCGAGGTCCGCATGACAGGGCGTCAGTTGCTCCAGTACTTCGGCAAACTTCGCGGTTTGAATGGACTCGGAGCTGCCCCACTCTTGGCCAGCAAGCTTGACCTCGACCTGGATCTTCCCATGGGACGGCTCAGCCGTGGCAACCGGCAGAAGATCGGCCTGATCCAGGCCCTCCTCCACCACCCCAGCCTCATCATCCTTGACGAACCAACGACCGGCCTTGACCCACTGGTGCAAGACACGTTCCTGCAGTTGCTCCGCGAAGCGAGAAGCGATGGCTGCACCGTATTCCTCTCCTCACATATTCTGAGTGAGATCGAGCGGGTATGCGACCGCGTGGCCATCGTCCGCGCAGGCAGATTGGCCGCTCTTGAGACTACAGAATCACTTCTCGAGAAACGGCGCAAGCGAGTCACTTTGATTTTCGACGCTTCGGTTGATGCTTCGCACTTCGCGCGATTGCCGGGCGTGAGTGACGTGCATTCCGAAGGCAATGTGATATCCCTCCGTCTGCATGACGGGATCGATGCCGTTATCAAACTGGCTGCCCAGCACACACTGCTCGACTTGCGGGTCGAACACCCTTCACTCGATGAGGTGTTCATGGGCTACTACGAAGGAGAGCAGCCGTGGCGGGCCTAGGACAGGTGTGGATTCTCGCCGCGCACCAGCTGCGTAGCCGCTGGCGCTCGCTGGTCATCTGGGGAGTCGCCCTGGGAGCGCTGGGTGCGCTATATGTGGCTCTCTTCCCCAGCATGAGTTCGTTCATGGAGGAGTATATGGAGCAGGCGCCGGAAAGTTTGCAGGGTTTCCTCGGCGATCTGCAAGGTCCCCTCACCGTTGAGCAGTGGATGGGAATGGAGTTCTTGAGCCTGCTCATCCCGGTGGCACTTCCCTTTTCGGCCATGATCATGGGAGCCCGGGTCATAGCCGGAAGTGAAGAGCGCAAGACTCTCGATCTGCTACTTTCCAATCCTGTTCCTCGCCGGCAGATTGTCACGGGGGCCGCGCTGACGATGGCTATCTCGCTGGCCGCAGTGCTGGCCATAACCTGGGTGCTCACCTACGCCGCCGCGCCCATTGCCGGAGTGGAGCTTTCGCCCTCCCGCCTGGCCGCCGCTCTGGCCGCACTCTGGCCGATGTGTCTGCTGTTTGGAGTTCTGTCCCTGATGCTGTCGGCGTTCGTGCGGAGAAGCGCCTTTGCCATCACGATTCCGGCCGTCATTCTCGTTGCTATGTATGTTATCGAGACGCTCGGCCAAGCGGCCAAATCCTTGGAGTCCTTCCGTCCTCTCTCCCTCTTTTATCACCTGGGCAACCCGATAGAGGGCGACTTCCCCTGGACGGCCGTGCTACTCATGCTCGCCGGTGTATGCGTATTTGTCGGAGCAGGCGTGGCCGCATTTGCCCGCAGGGACGTCTACACATAGAATCCATATTAGTGAGGCTTGAGAGGATCGGTGTAACGCTCAGCCGGGAGGAATAGCGCAGTGAAGGCCTGCCCCACTCCGCAGCCATTACGAACGGTCGCGGGCACGATCGTGTTTATCACCGTGCTGTTCCTTCTCACCTTCCTCGGACGCCTGATCTTCTCTCCGCTGATGCCGGCCATCCAGGAAGATGCGGACATGGGTGTGGCCCCAGGGCAAGCCGGCTCGCTCTTCCTGCTGAGTGCCATCGGAGCTCTCATGGGCTCGCTGCTGGCCCCCCTTTTCTACAGCCGGCTCAACCATCGCAGAACACTTCTTTTTTCCATATTCACCATAGCTGTGACTCTTTTTGGGGCGTATTTCGCCAACTCGCTCTGGGCACTACGGGCGGTCTTTATTCTCCTGGGAGTCTGCTCCGGCCTCCATTTGCCATCGTCGGTCGCCACCATAACGGCGACCGTCCGGCGTGAAGACTGGGGCAAAGCCCTTTCGATCCAACAACTGGCACCGCCGGTTGCTTTGCTGGCCGGTCCTCTCATAGCGGTCGCGTTACTTACTTGGTTCTCCTGGAACGAGGTTCTCTTATGGATAGCGGGGCTCGCGGCGATCTTAGGGCTCGCCTTCCGCTTCTTCACCGGAGGAACGGGGAGCTTTCTGGGCGACCCGCCCAGTCGAGAGGCAATAAGACCGGTGGTCACCGCCCGCTCATTCTGGGTGATGATCTTCTTGTTCGCCCTCGGAATGGGTGCGCAGGTGGGAGTCTATACACTGTTGCCACTCTACCTCCACCAGGAGCGAGGCATGAGCATCACATCAGCCAACACGCTGCTGGGTCTGGCCAACTTCGCCCCGCTGGTTACGATCTTCATCTCAGGATGGGTAACCACCCGCCTGGGAGAGAAACGAACCATGGGCATCTTTCTCTTTTTTACCGGCGTGGCAGTGATCTTGGTTGGTATTACCTCGGGAATAGGACTCAAAATCTGCGTCGTTTTGATGGCGGCGTTGGCGGTAGGCTTCTTTCCCCCGGCTTTCGCCGCTCTCTCCCGGATTGTCCAGCCCAACTATCGCAGCCTTGCGACCGCCTTGTGCGCTCCGACAGGTTTTGTGCTCGGAGGAGGGCTATTGCCTCTCGCTCTTGGCTATATGGGCGAGATCTGGACTTTCGGCCAAGGTATCACCGTCATCGGCGCCGTCATCGCGGTGGGAGCAGGCATGGTATCGTTCCTCCGCCTCTTGACCAATCTGGAGGAGGGTTGCTGATCGTCGGCGAACTCACGTCCGCAGATCGGCCGTAGAGAAACGAG
>CAZOJR010000220.1:0-4195 GCA_964580165.1 uncultured Gaiellales bacterium | reverse complement strand
TGGTCAGAAGAACCAAGAGCAAAGAGATGCCGTCGACACCCAAGTGATACGAGATCCCCAAGCTGGGAATCCAGTCGTGGCTCTCAACGAATTGGAAGTCGGCGGTGCCGGCCCGGAACTGCATGGCCAAGTATACGGAGAGAGCTAGGGTGAAGATGCTGGTAACAAGTGCCGTGGTCTTATAGGCATTGGGGCGTCCGCGCATGAAGACGAGCATGACCAGAGCACCCACGACCGGTAAGAAGGTGAGAATGGTCAGGCTCATAGAAACACCACCACCGTGGCAATAACGAACAGCCCTATGAATATGCCGAGCAGATAATTCTGCACTCGCCCGGTCTGAAGAGGTCTCACCGCTTGGCCGGCGTGCTGCCACAACCAGGCCGTCCCATGCACCGCCCCATCAATAATGGCCTCGTCAAATCGGTGCCATACCCAGCGCGAGCCGTCCACCGCAAGACGCACGACGGTGGCAGCGTAGAACTCGTCCACATAGAACTTGTTATAGACCACCCTGTAAACCGGGCGCAGTTTCTCCCCGACCAAGAGCGGCAGGTTGATCCGCCGCACGTACATGATCCAGGCAAGAACAATACCCAGCCCCGCCAAGATCACCGACGCAACCATGAGCACGTAGTCCACAGCCTTCAGCTCGTGCTCGTGTAACCCTAAGATATGATTGGCCGGAGCAAAGACCGGCTCCAAGAAGTTCTGTAAAACCCCAAGTTTGCCGGGTAACCCCACAAAGCCGACCAGTAGCGAGCCTACCGCCAGCACGATCAGCGGTACCACCATCGACCAGGGGCTTTCATGGACATGTTTCTCGGTCTTTTCATCCATCCGAGACTTCCCGAAGAAGGTCATGAAGATCATGCGGAAGGTGTAGAACGCGGTGATGAAGGCGGCGATAAGACCTACTGCCCAAAAGAGGTACTGCCCTTCGCGCCACGTCGAGCCGAGAATGTCGTCCTTCGACCAGAAACCGGCGAAGGGGAAAATGCCCGATAAGGCTAGCGCTCCGGCTACCAAGGTGTAATACGTGGCGGGTATGCGTTTGCGCAGGCCCCCCATCTTGTCCATGTCCTGCTCGCCGCCGAGCGAATGGATCACCGAACCCGCGCCAAGGAACAGGAGGGCCTTGAAAAAAGCGTGGGTCATCAGATGGAAGATGGCAATGGCCCAGGCGCCCACTCCCAAGGCCATGAACATGTAACCCAGTTGGGATACGGTGGAATAGGCGAGGACCTTCTTGATGTCCTTCTGACAGATGCCGATAACGGCCGCGAAGATGGCCGTGAAGGTCCCAATGGCGCCGACCACCAAAAGCGCCGTGGGCGCGCTGGCGAAGATGACCGCACTCCTGGCCACCAGGTAGACCCCAGCGGTGACCATAGTTGCAGCATGGATAAGAGCTGAGACCGGGGTCGGGCCCTCCATGGCGTCGGGAAGCCAGACATGCAGCGGGAACTGGGCAGACTTGCCCATAGCACCCATGAAAAGAAGCAACGCGATGGCCATCAAGGTGCTCTCCGCGAATCCTCCGGCGTTCACCTGTTCAAACACCCCCACGTAGTCGAGGGTCCCGAAGGTGACGAATATGAGCATCACTCCCAGACCGAAGCCGAAATCGCCCACCCGGTTGACGATGAAGGCCTTCTTGCCCGCGGCAGCCGCTTCGGGCTTGTGGTAGAAGAAACCAATTAGATAGTAGGAGCAGAGCCCGACGGCCTCCCAGCCGAAGTACAGCAGCAGGTAGTTGCCGGCCAGAACCAGCAGGAGCATGCTGAAGGCGAAGAGACTCATGAAAGCGAAAAACCGGTAGTAGCCGGTATCGCCATGCATGTAGCCACTCGAATAGATGAAGATCAGGAGGCCGATTCCCGAGACTACAAGGCACATAACGGCGGATAGCTGATCCATCTGGAGCGAAAACGGCACCTGGAAGCTCCCTACCGAGAACCAGCGCCACAGTTCCACTACCACCGGCTCTTCGCTGCCGCGGATCTGGATGAAAGCGGCGAGAGACAGCCCAAACGACCCGGCCATGGCCAAGATGGGTAGCCAGTGGGCCGATTCCTTGATCCACCACTTGCCAAAGACAAGCGTGATCACAAAAGCCACCAAGGGCAGAACCGGTATGAGCCAGATGTAGCTCTCCACGTCCTACCCCTAACCCTTCATCCTGTCGAAAAGATCCACCATGAGAGTCCGCCGGTTGCGGAATAGAACGGTGGCGATGGCCAGACCCACAGCCGCCTCGGCCGCAGCGATGGCCATGACGAAGATCACGAAGTGCTGCCCGACCAGATTCTCGTGGAAACGGGAAAAACCGACCAGGTTGATGTTGACCGCGTTAAGCATCAGCTCTATCGAGAAGAGGATGATGAATAGGTTGCGCCGTATCAGCACCCCGGCGGCGCCGATAAGAAAGAGGGCCGCCGAAAGGTAGAGGTACCAGTCAACAGGGATGGACATATCGGTTGGTGTCGCTCCCACGACGGCTACACCTCCTCCTCTGCTGCTTCCGTTGATAGCCGTTCTTCAGACTCCCAGACACGGGTGGCTCCACCGGCGGTCTTCTCCCTCTTGACCAGAATGATGGCCCCCACCATAGCCACCAGCAAAACCACCGACGCCACTTCGAAGGGAAGCAGCATGTTGTTGAAGAGGGCTTCGCCAAATACCTTGGTGTCGCCACCGGCTTGGCTGATAATCTCGGGCGTGAGCCCGCCCCGCGCCGATGTAAAGCTGACGCCGGCCAGCACGATCACGAATTCCGCCAATACCAGCACTGATAGCGCCAGAGCTATCCAACGTTGCTGCCGGTGAGTCTGTTCCTCTTCACTAAAAGTCCTAAGGTTGAGGAGCATGATCACAAACAAGAACAGCACCATGATCGCGCCCGCGTAGACAAGTATCTGGACCACGGCAAGAAAGTACGCCTGTGTCAAGAAGAAGATCGCGGCCACATTAAGCAAGGTAAACACCAGCAGGAGCAAGGCGTGAATTATGTTCTTGCGGGTTATTGTGCCTATACCCCCGGCAACAACGAAGACAGCGAAAATGATGAAAAGGATCTTTTCGGTCATGACCGCCCTGTCTTCCCCGGAGGCACTCCCAACCCAGACGCCGAAGAGTCCCCGGATGCGGATTCGGACGCGAGCGTGGGCGCGGGCATAGACGCGGACGCGGCGCCACCGACGATACCGGCAGGTTGTGCGTACAGCTCTTTGTGTGCGTACACCTGGTTGGCAATGAGCGTTTCTTTGGTTAGGTAGAAATCACTCTTGTCAAACGTAGCCAGCTCGTAGTGCCGCGTCATGACGATGGCCGCCTCAGGGCAGACATCTTCGCAGAACCCGCAGAAGATGCAACGCGACAGATCGAGATCGAAACTGACCGGGTGGCTACGACCGCCGGAAGTCTGCCCACCCACAATGCTGATACAGCCGGAGGGACAGATGGTGGCGCACAGCATACAGGCCACACACTTGGTGTCGCCGGTTTCGGGATCGGTGAGTAGGGCTTGAACTCCCCGGAAGCGCGGGTAAGGGTGCAGCTTCTCCTTCGGATACTCCACCGTCGTCTTGTCGACGACGAAGTAGGTACCGGTAACCGACATCCCACGTAGGATATCGACGAAGACACCCTTCTTGACAACGTCTATCAGACCCACGCCACGCCTCGCCACCCCGATGCCGGCCCACGTCCATATCGACGAACCGACGCCATATCAGTTCACCACACTCACCACGATCGCGGTTACTACCAGATTAGCGATTGATAACGGAAGTAATACCTTCCAACCGATAGACATCAGCTGGTTGTAGCGATAGCGGAAGATGGTCCACCGCACCCACATATAGATGAAGATGAAAAAGCAGATCTTGAGAAAGAGCCAGATTGGCCCCGGGATGAAATCGAGCACTTCGAAAGGAGCCCGCCAACCCCCGAGATACAGTGTAGAAACCAATCCCGATACAACTACCAGGTTGACGTACTCAGCGAAGTAGAACATGCCCCAGCGCATTCCCGAATACTCGGTCAGATAACCAGCGACCAACTCCTGTTCGGCCTCGGCCAGGTCAAACGGCGTGCGGTTAAGCTCGGCCATAGTGGCGATGAAAAAAATTACCGCTCCCACAATCTGGGGGATGAAGTACCACTCCCAGAAGTTGCCGGCTTGACCGTCCAC
>CAZOJR010000219.1:2230-4210 GCA_964580165.1 uncultured Gaiellales bacterium | reverse complement strand
GCGGCGGTACTGGCCAAGGAAGAAGCGCGTAACGCCGGTGCGGATGAAGCTCTCTTCATGGCGCCTGACGGTACGGTGCGCGAAGGAGGGTCTTCCAATGTGTTCGCTTTCTTAGACGGTGTGTTGCGTACTCATCCGCTCAACAACCGCATCTTGGGTGGGATCACTCGAAAACACGTCATTGAAATCGCCCGCCGGGAAGGGTATAGGGTCGAAGAGGCGGCCTTTACCCTCGACGAGGTTGTCCATGGGGCAGGGAAACCGTGTGAAGTCTTCACGGCGTCGACCACCAAGGACATCATGCCGGTGGTCCGGATAGGAGACCACGTGATTGGAGGGGGCAAACCTGGTCCGGTGACTCTCAGCCTGCTGGATGTGATGCGCCGGGAACAGGCAGAGTTGGCGGGGATGGAGCCGCCTCCCGCATTGTCTTGACGAGAGCCACATTGGAGGCTTCGGGACCATGCCCTGCTGCTCCCGGTACTTCGAGGACAAAGGGAATGTGAGCCAGAGCGGGGTGTCTCACGATGCGGGCCAAGCCCCTGTAACCTATGTGTCCGTCGCCGGGGTTCGCGTGGCGGTCACGATTCGAGGCGAATGGCGATCCGGAATCGTTGAGGTGGATGAGCCCTATCTTGGACAGCAGTTTCAGCCGGCTCAGCTCATCGATCACTTTTCCCAGGCCTGCCGCTCTGTGAATGGGGTATCCGGCGGCGAACAGGTGGGCCGTGTCGAGGCAGATACCTATGCCGGGTGTGACGTCCGGCGCTTCGGTCTCGAATGAAGTCAGCAAGACCGCAAGTTCGTCAAGGCGCCCTCCGACGATCCCACCCGCGTCCACGCCGGTCTCGAGTAGGAGTCTGGGAAGTTGGCGCCGGTGCTCAAGCACGGTGGATTCCGGCAGGTGCTCTTGCAGGGTGAGCCACTCGCAGGCCGTCTCTGTAGCCTCTTTGATCGCCTGCACAACCGGATCGGCCACGGTCGTGAAACCCCTGCCTCTATGGGAGCCGATATGGGTTACTACTCCGGCGGCGCCGGCCACGGCTCCCACAAACAGTGCATGAGCGAGTGAATTCTTCGACCGGGTTCGCAGCGCTTCATCGGGTGAAGCTAAGTTGATGAGGTAGATCGTGTGGAAGTAAAGAGGGAGGTGATACCGCTGGAGGCCGGACATCAGCGCACTCATCTCCTCCGGTTCGATCTCGCGAGTTTTCCACATACGAGGGTTGGAACTGAAAATCTGCACCACTTCTGCGCCGAGAGCAATCGCTCTCTCGGGAACCGGTGCGAATCCACCCGCAGTTGAGATCTGTGCGCCGATCAGAGGGAGGCACTGAGGCCGGAGTCGTCTGTTCCCGGCCCGGCCGGCCCGAGCACGGTCTTCCGCGGGTTGCGCAATGGGATTCTGCCGTTTGTGTGTGTCCATGGTTTTTGCTGAGCGGTGGTCGGTGGATGTTGCCGGCCGGTATTCGAGTTTGTCTGGGGTCGTATGCGGCCTATCGTATGTGGCCTATCCTGCTGAGAGGACAGCATATAGAATCAATTGGGTGATGTGAAACGGTAGCGGAAAGGGCCGCTCAAGTGTTATTCGCTTCCGGCATGCTCGATCTCTCTGTTTCCGGACCGTCTCAGTTATCCCAAGTTCATTCCCCGCGAGGCACATGAAAAAGTGTTGTACAGGGAAGGAGAGCTGCTAGCGGCACTCGGCTGGGCACTGGCGCAGCCCCACGCTTGGTCGGAGGACTGGCAGCGGGCATGGGTGGGTTGCTTTGACTGGGCAGGAATTAGTGCGCGCTACGATGAAGAAATCCGATATTGCTGGGAGAATGCTGCGCGGGCGCTGGTTTCTAGATACTCGGCTCGGTAGCCGTCTGGGAGGATTTGTCGGGATGGAGAGACTCACACTCGATATAGAACGATGTATGACTGGTATCGAAGACGGGAACTGGCTGACCCCGAAAATGCTCGATCAGCTGGCTT
>CAZOJR010000219.1:0-2220 GCA_964580165.1 uncultured Gaiellales bacterium | reverse complement strand
CGTCGGGTGCTGATTGACTCAGCCGGCTCGGGAATGCTGGGCTGGATGGATCTTCCCCAGCAGAGCGCCGCTCCGTACGTGGATTTTGCCGCCAAGACGGCGGGACGGTACGATTCCCTTGTGGTTATCGGCATTGGGGGATCGGCGCTGGGCGCCAAGGCGCTGGCCACGGCGCTTCTGCCCTTCTATTACAACGAGTTGAGTCCGGTCGAGCGCCGCAACCATCCCCGGCTCTATGTCTTGGACAATGTTGATCCTGACGAGACCGCTGCCTTACTCGACCGGCTCGAACTCGGTCGGACGTTGCTGAATGTGGTCTCGAAATCGGGCACCACGGCGGAATCCATGGCGGGGTATTTGGTGGCGCGGGAGCGGCTATCCGCCGCCGTGGGCGAGCGCGCGCTGAGGGATCACTTTGTGTTCACCACCGATCCCGAAGGGGGAACGCTGCGGAACATCGGAAACTCCTTAGGAGTGCCGATGTTCGATCTACCGCCCGGAGTGGGAGGCCGGTTCTCGGTGCTATCGGCCGCGGGATTGCTGCCGGCGGCGTTGACCGGAATGGATGTCGAGGGTCTTCTCGCAGGCGCCCGCGATATGGCCGAGTGGATCGAGAATGCCGAGAGTTGGGATAATCCGGCTTGCAGGTTCGCTGGCGTTCAGTATCTTGAGGACACGGGTTTGGGCCGTTGTGTGAGCGTCATGATGCCGTACTCGGCCCGCCTCCGCGATGTTGCCGACTGGTACCGGCAACTTTGGGCTGAGAGTCTGGGTAAAGCCACCGACCGGCGAGGCCAGACTGTCAATGTGGGACCTTTGCCGGTGAAGGCGCTGGGGGTGACCGATCAGCATTCTCAGTTGCAGCTGTATGCAGAGGGCCCCGACGACAAGATCATCACCTTTTTGGGGGTAAAGGAATTCCGTCACACCGTGAACATCCCGGTGCCGGGGCCGGAGGCCGGCGCGCTCGCGTATCTCGGCGGCCGTACGCTGGCCGAGTTGTTGTGGGCCGAGCAAAAGGCTACGGCTTGGGCACTCGCTCAAAGAGGCAGACCTTCGCTGACGATCACTCTACCGCGGGTGGATGCTTTCTCGGTGGGCGCTCGAGATGGCTGCCGCCATCGCCGGTGAATTGTACGACGTCGATGCTTTCGATCAGCCCGGAGTGGAGCTGAGCAAGCAGGCAACATATGCGCTGATGGGCCGTCCCGGCTACGAGACGCTGCCGGAGGAGATAGTGTGAGCATGGATGTTCCCGAAGGTCGCTTCGTTGCTCCTCTGCGTACCGCTACATAGCGCTGGACGTTTTATGCTCCTTGTCTGCGAACATATGTTCGACTATCATGGTGGCGTATGGAAGAGCAGAAGAACATCATTCGCCCACAGGCTACTCACCGGGTTATTGCCCATCTCGATTTTGACGCCTTCTTTGCCGCGGTGGAGGAAAATCTAGATCCGTCGTTGCGGGGCAGGCCTGTCATAGTCGGGGGAGGCGAACGGGGGGTGGTATCTACCGCTAATTACGTGGCCCGGCGGTATGGAGTCCACTCGGCCATGCCTCTTAGTACAGCCAGGCGTCTTTGCCCTCATGGAGTGTATCTGAACGGGCATTACCAGTTGTATTGTGATTATTCCCGCCGCTTGATGGCGCTGCTCGATCAATACTCTCCTCTGGTAGAGCAGATGAGTCTCGATGAGGCCTACGTTGATCTTACCGGTACCGAACGGCTATTCGGTTCGCCGGTGCGGACGGCGAAGCTTATCCAGCAACGGGTGGCGGACGAACTCGGCTTAAGCATATCCGTAGGTCTGGCGACGAATAAACTGGTGGCCAAAGTGGCCTCCGATTGTCACAAACCGGGAGGCTTCACAGTAGTTCCACCGGGGAAAGAGGCGGAATTTCTGGCGCCCCTACCTGTGGAGCGGTTGCCGGGAGTCGGTCCGGTCCTTTTGGAGCGGCTGCGGGATCGTGGAGTGAGTAGTGTGGGCGATCTGGCCCGGGTGCCGGTGCATCTTCTCCGGCTGTCTTTTGGGGAGTGGGGCGAGGCGCTTGCTCATAGAGCCCGGGGAGAGGATCTTTCGCCGGTCGCTCCTCGTGAAGAGGTAAAGTCTATTTCTCGAGAACACACGTTTGAAGAGGATGTGTCCGATATCGATCTGCTCGAATCGACGCTGGTGTCGCTCACCGAAGATGTCTGCCGTCGCCTGCGCCGTAAGCGG
>CAZOJR010000218.1:1604-4316 GCA_964580165.1 uncultured Gaiellales bacterium | reverse complement strand
TCATCTGCTGGAGACCGATGGAGTGGACGAGGTGATTATCGAGGAATAACGATATCGTGTCCCGGTTGTTGGAGTCGTTACCGGCAGCGCGATACAATCATGCAAGAACGTTAGCCTTTAAACGTGTCCTGTGAGACCGAAAGGGTACCGGCATGCACTTCATTTCCATTGACGATCTCACCGCCGCCGACATCAACAACCTCTTCAGTCTCAGCGACGGTTTTCTCCAAGTCGCTTCGCGTTCTATAAAGAAAGTGCCGGCACTCCGCGGGCGGACTGTTGTCAATATCTTCATGGAGCCGTCCACCCGCACTCAATCGTCGTTCGAGTTGGCCGGCAAGCGGCTCTCGGCCGACGTGATCAACATCAAGGAGTCATCGTCGAGCATATCGAAGGGGGAGAGCCTCAAGGACACCATCCTCACCCTCGAGAGCTACCGGCCCGACATCATCGTGATGCGGCATCCGCGGGTGGGGGCCTCACGTATGGCCACTCAGTACACGAACGCCTCGGTAGTGAACGCCGGCGATGGTACCGGCGAACACCCCACGCAATGTTTGCTGGATCTGTATAGCCTGCGGCGTGTGTATGGCGATGTAGCGGGTTTGAGGGTCGCCATTGTCGGAGACATCCTGAGGAGTCGTGTGGCCCGTTCTGACCTATTTGGGTTCCGCAAGATGGGCATCGAGGTGTGTCTGGTGGGTCCTCCGACTTTGATACCACCCGGCATTGAGCACTGGGGTGTGCCTGTGTACGATGATCTCAGTATTTTGAAGGAGGTGGACGTTGTCTACCTCCTTCGCATGCAGTTGGAGAGAGCCAAAGGGAAGATACCTCCGGTGCCGTCTCTACGCGAGTACAGCCGGGTGTGGGGCCTTTCGCCCTACCGGCTCAAACCAGGTCAGAGGATCATGCATCCCGGGCCTATCAACCGCGGAGTGGAGTTGGCGGCCGATCTGGCTGATGATGAGCGTTCGTTGATCCTGCATCAAGTAGAGTCCGGCTTGGCCGTTCGAATGGCCGTCTTGTATCAATGCCTGGCGGGGAGCCTGGGAGAGGAGCCCGCTGCGTAACATAATCCGCCCCCCGGCATCATAATCTACCGCTTGGCAGCGACAACCAGCCATCTCGAGGTATGTAGACCACTCTAGTAAATCAAGATCTCATGGGTGTTTCACGGAGAGGACCATCATGGCAGACAACATGGCAGTAATGGATGGTAGTGAAGCCATCGCTCACGTGGCTTACCAGTTGAACGAAGTCATTGCCATCTATCCGATCACTCCGTCGAGCCCGATCGCGGAGCACGCCGATGCCTGGAGCGCTGCCGGCAAGAAGAACCTGTGGGGAACGGTTCCGGTGGTAGTCGAAATGCAGTCGGAGGGAGGAGCGGCTGCGGCCGTTCATGGAGCTCTGCAGGCTGGTTCTCTCAGCACTACGTTCACAGCCAGCCAGGGATTGCTTCTCATGATCCCTACCATGTATAAGATCGCCGGCGAATTGACTCCCACCTGCTGGCACGTAACGGCTCGGTCTATCGCGGCCCAGGCACTCAGCATTTTCGGCGATCATCAGGATGTGATGGCGGTAAGGCAAACAGGTTTTGCCTTGCTGTCCTCATGCTCGGTTCAGGAAGCGCACGATCTGGCTTTGATTGGGACTGCCGCCACCCTCAAGTCGCGTGTGCCCTTCATTCATTTTTGCGATGGATTCCGCACCTCGCATGAAGTGCAGAAGCTGGAACTCGTAGGTGATGACGCATTGCGGGCGATGATCGACGAAGAGTTGGCGCTGGCCGTGCGCGAACGGGCCATGACGCCTGACCGGCCTACTCTGCGTGGTACCAGCCAGAACCCCGATGTCTACTTCCAGGGCCGCGAGACTGTCAACCGCTATTACCTGGCCTGTCCGGGCATTGTGCAGGACTACATGGACCGGTTTGCCGGTCTGACAGGGAGGAGCTATCACCTGTTCGACTATGTCGGCGCGCCTGATGCGGAGCGGGTGATAGTTCTGATGGGATCGGGTGCGGAGACGGCGCACGAAACGGTCGACTATCTGGCCGAAAGAGGGGAGAAGGTGGGCGTGCTGAAGGTTCGCCTGTACCGGCCTTTCAGCGTCGAGCACTTCGTGAAGGCGTTGCCCGCAACAGTTAGAAGCCTGGCGGTGCTCGACCGGACTAAAGAACCTGGTTCGGCCGGCGAGCCTCTCTACCTGGATATTGTCAACGCATTGGCAGAAAGCGGTCTTGCTCTCAAGGTCATCGGCGGCCGCTATGGCCTTTCCAGCAAGGAGTTCACGCCGGCCATGGTCAAGGCCGTCTTCGATGAACTGGCAAAGCCGTCGCCGAAAAACCATTTCACCATCGGCATCAATGACGATGTAACCCATACCAGCCTTGATTACGACCCGGCGTTTACCACTGAGCCTGACAACGTGTTCCGGGCTCTGTTCTACGGCCTGGGCAGCGATGGAACGGTGGGGGCCAACAAGAACTCCATCAAGATCATCGGTGACGACACCGACAACTATGTTCAGGGATACTTCGTGTACGACTCGAAGAAGTCCGGAGTCCTTACGGTCAGTCATCTGCGCTTCGGGTCGCAACCCATCCGCTCCGCCTACCTGGTGAACAAGGCCGACTTCATCGCCTGTCACGTGTGGGCTTTCATCGAGCGATATCAAACACTGTCTGCGGCAGTGCCGGGGGGT
>CAZOJR010000218.1:0-1594 GCA_964580165.1 uncultured Gaiellales bacterium | reverse complement strand
CATACCCAGCAGAGGAGGTTTGGGGTCGGCTTCCTCGAGAGATGCAGCAGAGGATCATCGACTGCAAGTTGAGGGTCTACACCATTAACGCCTACGAAGTGGCCAAAGAGGCCGGCATGGGTGGGCGCATCAATACCATTATGCAGACTTGCTTCTTCTATCTCTCCGGCATCATTCCCCAGGAAGAGGCGATTGCCGCTATCAAGAGCGCTATTAAGAAGACCTATGGCAACCGGGGCGAGAAGGTCGTTCAGATGAACTTCAATGCCGTGGATCATGCTCTTGCCAATCTCCACGAGATCGCCGTGCCCGGCGCGACCACCGGCGAATCCCGCAAACAGTCTCTGGTGCCCGGCACGGCTCCCGAATTCGTGAAAACGGTAACGGAGAAGATCATGGCCGGCGAGGGAGACGGTCTTCCGGTGAGCGCAATCCCCGACGATGGAGTATGGCCGGTACACACCACAAGGTGGGAGAAACGCAACATCGCTCTGGAGGTGCCGGTTTGGGAGCCGAATCTATGCATTCAATGCGCCAAGTGCTCGCTACACTGTCCGCATGCCTGCATCCGGACCAAGCTGTATGGTGCGGAACATCTTGAGGGTGCACCGGCTACATTCAAGTCGGCGGATGCGAAGGGCAATGAGCACGCCGGCAAAAAATGGACGGTCCAGGTCGCGGTTGAGGACTGCACCGGCTGCGGTACCTGCGTCGAAATCTGCCCGGGTCGGGACAAGGAAGATCCCGAGCGAAGGGCGATCAATCTGGCTTTTCAGCCGCCGCTGCGAGAGACGGAGCGCGAAAACTATCTGTTCTTCCTAGGAATTCCCGATCCCGATCGCACGGAGGTGCGGGTAAATACCGTAAAGGGTAGCCAGCTTCTGCGCCCTCTCTTTGAATATCCGGGCGCATGTGCCGGCTGTGGTGAGACTCCGTATATCAAGCTGCTCACTCAACTCGTGGGTGATCGGTTGCTGATCGGCAACGCCACCGGATGTTCCAGCATCTATGGGGGCAACCTTCCCACAACACCGTATGCAACTAACAGGGACGGCCGCGGTCCCGCGTGGAACAACTCTCTGTTTGAGGATGCCGCCGAGTTCAGTTACGGGCTCCGTCTCACCGTTGACAAGCAGACAGAATTCGCGCGGGAATTGGTGGACTCGCTACGTGACGTGATAGGCGCGGATCTGGCTGTTGCGCTCCTTGCCTCCAAGCAAGAGGATGAGACCGAGATCGCGGCTCAGCGCAGCCGGGTGGTGGAGCTGAAAGGTGTTCTGCAGAAGGCGGTGGCCGGCAACGTTTCTGACTACCGCTATGCTCAACTGCTGGGAGTCGCCGACTATCTGACCAAGAAGAGCGTTTGGGGTATCGGCGGAGACGGATGGGCCTTCGACATCGGCTATGGTGGCTTGGACCACGTCCTGGCTTCACAACGCAATATCAACCTGCTAGTGCTCAACACCCAGATGTATTCGAACACCGGAGGCCAGTGCTCCAAGGCAACTCCTATGGGATCGGTGGCTCTGTTCGCAGCCGGAGGAAAGACCATCGGTAAGAAAGACCTTGGCTCCATCGCTATGACCTACGGGAA
>CAZOJR010000217.1:0-4318 GCA_964580165.1 uncultured Gaiellales bacterium | reverse complement strand
CGCGGTCGGTGTGGGCCTTCTCTCGACCGGGGCATTTGTATGCCGCGCTTTCCACCCCTCCTTTCCGATCTCGCTCGTTTGTGGTGACCCCGGAAGACTGGATGCATGTTCATTCGCCAGCGCGGGCAGGTGAGATCAAACCAGAAGCAGCCTTGGGGTGAGGAGAAATCGAGAGGCTTACTGTAGGAAAGGTGGCGGTCAGCATGCTCATGCCGTCCCGGCTCACCTGGTCCTTGATGTCGAGTTCCAATGGAACCACATACCCCCGCATGAAGCCATGCTAAACAGTGTTCAGCAACATAGCAAGGTGCCGCCTGGCTTGTCAATCGCTCGAAAGACAGAATGGCCTGGGGGAATGATGTCCCGAAACCGGGCCCCATTCCCCCAGGCCACGAGATGCCTGATCATAACACCGTCAGAACGCCGTCAGAGCGTCATTGAAAGGCATCAGCCTATGCAGAGGAATCCCCCGTCGTGCGGCATGACCACGCCGTTAAGATGGGTCCCCTCGGGTGAGGCAAAGAAGACGCAGAGCGCACCAATCTCCAGGGGCTCGCCGAAGCGGCGGTCCAGCATCGAGGTGGCGATCCTCTGCCTCATGTCGGGAGTGAGATTACTATCCAGCCCGGAATGAGTAGCGCCGGGCATAATGCAGTTGACCCGTATGTCGTACTCCGCAAACTCTATGGCCCAGGAAACGGTTAGATGGTTAATGGCAGCCTTGGAGGCCACATATCCCACCTGCGGCATTCCTTTGGAGCCGGAGCACCGGGCGCCTCCCACCGAGGAGATGTTGATGATGAGTCCTCCTCGTCCATCGGCCCGCATTTTGTTCCCGACGGCATGTGTCATATGCACTGTTCCGTGCAAGTCCACATCGATGGTCCGGTGCCACTCCGGCATATCCTCGTTCATGTCGAGAAATGCCTTGACCATACTGATACCAGCGTTGTTCACCAGCACGTCGATATGGCCGAAGTCCGCGTGCACAGCGTCCACAGCGCTGCGCACGGAACTCGGAACGGAGACATCGCACTCCACGAACAGGTGATTCCCGCCGGCCTGCCGGAGACTCTTCACAGCGGCTTCTCCGCCCGCAACATCTATGTCCAACACGGCCACGTGGGCGCCCCGTTGCGCGAAAGCTTGTGCGATGCCGAAACCTATGCCGCTGCTTCCGCCCGTCACAATGACATGCCGCCCGGAGACATCCATGACCTTCTTCAGGTCGGTGATAGGGGATGACATCGGCGCTTTGGCGGAGTCCGGTGCGCAATCGCTCATTTCTCGGCCACCTCTTGCACATAGGCCGATCCAGGACCGCCGGAGAAATGGAAGATAGGCCTTTCAACCTTATGAATAATCAGTGGACAGTGATACGTGCCCTTGGGGAGGAAGAGCAAGCAGCTCCGGGTGAGAATGAACTTCTCGTCTTCGATCCAAAATTCTATCTCCCCGCCCAGATCGTAGGGGTCGGAAAAATCGGTACCGAAGAAGCCGATGGTCTCATCGTAATCATGAGCGTGAGAGTGAGGCTCGGCCGTCTCCGGATAGACGTCGGCGCCGCCGGGCCACATCCACACGGTCTCTGTGTACGGGGAACCCTTGAGCACCAGATCGTCCAGGCTGAGTATCTTCCGGTGGGAAGCGGTATTGGACACCGACTCGGGGTCTACTCCCTGCGGCAGAGCCGCGTCGCGGGAATCGAACCTGCGCTCGGTGATCACGTATTTGCCGTATTTGGACTCGGTCATTGGCGAATACCCTTCTTGTTCGAACTACACGGTATCCCGCTTGGGCCAGCGGACTACTCTGACCCGGGCTTGGGGTCGCCGGGTAGTAGGTCGAAGAAGCTACCCTCCCAGCCTTCTGCCCATGTGCCCGCACCCAGCATCATGGCGAGCTCAATCAGTGGTCTCCGCACCTCTTTCCAGATGAGGGGACCGTGATTCAGCCGTTTTGGAATGTACACACAGTGTGTGGTGTCGAACTTAATCGCCCCCTCACCCATGCCGAACTCGAGGATCCCCCCGAGAGCCTCCGGGTTGTCAGGATCACTTCCGATGTGAAACACAAGTTCATCGTAATTGTCATGCCGCATCTTGGGGATGGGTGAAGAGGGTATATCCCATATCCATCCGAACTCGATGTAGTTGTTCACCAAGTTAATCTGGGTGTGGCTGAGATACGTCATGGTGGGATTCTGGCGTCCCTCGATATACTCCGGTCCCGCCTCCCGCATGGGGCTGCGAATGACGCACTGCTCGTAATCGAAGTTCTGCGTCTTCTGCGGGATACCGTTCGCTCCCCCGCCCACCGGCTGCAGAGCCGGACCACCGTGGGGATCGCCGGTACCGAACACCATGGCCAGTTGCACGTGGGGACGTTGGAACTCCTTCCACGTCACCGGGCCATATGGAGTCCCTTTGGGGACGAAAACGGAAGTCGTCGTGTTGAATACGATGGGCTGGCCGCCCAGATAAAACTCAACGGTGCCGCCCAAGACCTGGGGTGTATCCGGATCCATCCCGATATACAAGAACAGCTGGTCCTGGTTGCGAACCTGCGCCGGAGCGGCCGGGTTGGGCTCGGGAATACCGTAGATCCAACTCAGATCGGCGTAGAGGTTGGCTTCGGGAATCTGCCCACTGCTCAGATAGGTCATGGGCGGCCATTGACGGCCCTTGATGACCTCGGGTTGATGCGGTATCCGGATTGGGATCCGGGTGGCAAATCTCTCGAATTCAGATACTGTCATGAAGCGCATCCCTTCGTACTAACCTTCGCACTGAATGTTCGCGTCGCTGCCCTTTCGGACTAACTCAAACTGAGTCCCCCATCGACGGGTAGGCACTGGCCCGTGATGAAAGAAGCCACATCCGAACAGAGCCAGACGACCGCTTCAGCCATATCTTCCGGATAGCCCAAGCGGCAGAGAGGAACACCTCTCTCCATCTCGCTCTTGACATTCGGCTGCGTGCCCGTCAAATACTGGAAGAGCAGAGTCCCTTGAGTAGGGCCGGGCATGATGGTATTCACGCGCACATTGTAGGGTGCGCCCTCCAACGCGGCCGTCATCGTAATACCGTTAAGACCGGCCTTGCTGGCTGTGTATGCACAGAATCCGATCGGAGCCTTGACAGCGCCCACGGACGAAGTGTTAACAATCGCCCCGTATCCCTGCTTGATCATCTGCTTCATCTCATGCTTCAAGCACAGAAAGGCGCCCTTCAGATTGATGTCGAGGGTACGGTCCCAGAGTTCCTCTGGAGTGTCGACGATATTTGCGAGCGGCACGCGTTTGCCATCCGGTCCAATGCCGGCGTTATTGAAGGCATAGTCCAGCCTCCCGTACAAAGCGACACAAGCCTCTACCATCGCTTTAACGTCTGCTTCTTTGGAAACATCACACTTGAAGAAAGTGGCTTCTCCGCCGGAGTCCTTGATCAATTGCACCGTCTCCTCGCCGCCCTCGACGTTGGAACCGGTCGTCACCATCACCTTCGCCCCTTCGCGCGCGAAGAGCCGCGCGCCGGCTCTGCCGATGCCAGAGGCTGCACCCGTCACCAGAGCCACTTTGCCGTCGAATGCACTAGCCAATTGATTCTCCTTTTGCGTCCGGGGTGTACGCTGCAGAACTGCCGGCTATCCGGTGTCAGTCCATAACGAGAGCCGCCCTCACAACCCTTCCTGCCGCGGCCTGCTTGATAGCATCCTCGGCTTCTTCGAGCTTGAACGTGTGAGAGATCAGTTTGTCCCAGGGATACTTGTCGATTGTCCTTGCCATAAGATCCAAGACACTTGCCATGGTCGCGGCCTTGAACTGGGCCGAGCCGATCAACCGTAGGCCCTTGTTGATAAACGGTCCCATTTCGATGGTCGCGGGGTAAGGTCCTACCAAACCGACGGTCAGGTACGTCCCGCCGATGGCGAGCATCTCCAAACCTTCGGCCACAACCTCGGGGGCGCCGGCGACCACTTCCAAGACCACTTCGGGTCCGGTGCCACCGGTCAGATCCCGCACTCTCTTGATGCGACTCTCGGGAGTAGTGTATTCGGAGGAGTTGACGGTGAAGTCGGCACCGAACGCCTTGGCCAGTTCAAGTCTCTCCGCGACCTTATCGACAACGATAACCCGCGCTCCACTGTCCTTCATCATGGGAGCGGCGCAGAGGCCCAGCCCCCCGGCGCCCTGGATGACACCCCACGAGCCCATGGGGAAACACACCTTTGACAGCGCATAGGCCACGGTGGCCGCGGCACAACCTACGTACACCGCCGCTTCGTCGGGAACCGCATCCGGCACTTTATATACCCA
>CAZOJR010000216.1:0-4349 GCA_964580165.1 uncultured Gaiellales bacterium | reverse complement strand
TTTCACCAAGTCGGGCGTACGCAGTATGTTTTGTGAGAGTCAGGGTCAGGGCGACGCGGGCGAGATGGCCGAACTGCGGGCCTATCTGCTGGCGAAGCTGATGTGGAATCCCGCATTTGACGTCGAGGCCGGCACGAAGGAATTTTTGGATGCATGGTTCGGCCCCGCCGCTCACGCAATGCAAAGCTATCTTGAACTGTTTCGGAGTGCGCTGCTTGAGAGCGGTTATCACCTGAGCCTCTTCGACTGCCCAAACGCACCCTTCATCACGCCGGAGCTGTTATGCCGCGCCGACGAACTGTTTAGTGAGGCCGAGCGGCTTGCCGGCGGTCTGCAGCCCGAGCTCCGCAGAATCCGCAAGGAGTATCTTGCGGTGCGTCTTGCCCGCTTTTTCCACACGCCGGCCGATTTGCCCGACAGGGAGGAACAGGTGGAGCTCTTTATGCGTGACGCGGCCGCTCTCGGTGTCGAGATCGGCTCACCTATCACAATCGACCGCGATCTACGACTGCTAGGCAACGACTATGTGACAAGCAAGGCGCTCGACAACAGAGCTGGCTGCGTCATGATGCTATGGGCACTCAGAGCACTCCGGGAAAAGAGAGTGCGGGCTACCATCCAAGCTGTGGGCACAGTTCAAGAGGAAGTCGGCTTGAAGGGCGCCCGTACGAGCGCATATGGTCTTACACCAGACGTAGCCATCGCGACCGATGTGACCATTCCCGGCGATCACCCGGGAGTGACACTAAACGAATCACACGTAGCGGTGGGCAAGGGTCCTTGTATCACTCTTATCGACGCCGCCGGCCGGGGCGTAATCGCCCCCCGCCCTGTCATTCGCTGGCTACGTGAGTCGGCCGAAGCAGCCTCGATCCCCTATCAACTGGAGGTTGGCAACGGCGGCAACACCGATGCTACGGCCATATCTGTCAGCAGGACCGGCATCCCCTGTAGCGTGATCAGCGTCCCGGCCCGCTACATTCATTCACCGGTCGAGGTCCTGTCACTGCGCGATCTGGAGTATGGTGGAGCCCTTATCGCGGCCGCGATCGAGTCTGCACACCGATACTTCTAGCTACTCGGTAGATCTGCGGGCTCGCAAAACACGCTCCCAGGCACGGGCAACCGTATGTATGTCTCCCCCCATGGAGGGTGGCACCCTTCCTCGAATCCGCACGTCTTCATCCCGGTATTCGAAGTCGACAGCACCCCTCTCTCTCACCCGGGCCAGAAGTTCTCCGGCCGAATAAGGCACGGCTAGGTCGATCTCCAGCCACAAATCAGCCAGCACAGCGGCGATTGTCCCACGCAGTTCATCGATTCCCGCGCCGGTGAGAGCCGACGCCTTGACAACATGCCGGTCATCTTTCCCCACCACCGCCCGTGACGCACCCCTGCCCGGAAGAGCGACAGTCGCTCTATTGAAACCCGGTCCATCTTCCGCTACAAGATCGGCCTTGTTGAGAACGACAACTCTGGGCTTGTGACCCGCTCCCAACTCGTCCAACACCGTCTGAACAGTACGCCGGTGTTCGGCAGCGTGCCGGTCGGACATGTCGACAACTTCGAGAAGGACATCGGCTCTGACAACCTCCTCCAGCGTGGCTTGAAAAGCCTCCACCAGTTGATGCGGCAGTTTGTGAATAAATCCCACCGTGTCGCTCACGATCACGGTCTGGCCTTCGTGCAGCCGTACCCGCCGGGTCGTCGGATCGAGTGTGGCAAAAAGCATGTCTTCTACTCCGGCCGCCTCCTCGCCCACCAGCGCATTCAGCAGGGTGGATTTGCCAGCGTTTGTATAGCCCACGATGGCGGCGGTAGGCAAAAGGCGCCGCTCTCGAGCCCGCGCGGCTGTCTCCCGTCTACGACGTACCTCATCCACCCGCTCGCGGGTCTTCTTTATGCGTTCGCGAATAACCCGGCGATCTGTCTCGAGCTGGGTCTCCCCAGGACCTCGCCGTGTTCCGATGCCGCCACCTGTTCGCGAAAGGTGCGTCCACAAACGCGTCAGACGTGGTAACTGGTATTCAAGCTGGGCCAGTTCCACTTGAATGCGGCCCTCGTGCGTACGCGCCCTTTGCGCAAAGATGTCGAGGATCACGCCGCTTCGGTCCAGTACCTTGACATCGAGCAGCTTCTCTAACGAACGTTGCTGTTTGGGAGAAAGTTCATCGTCGGCAACCAGCATGTTGAAGTGTGTGTCGGACTTGGCCTGCTTCAATTCCTCCGCTTTGCCGGTACCCAGATACCACAACGGATGAATAGCATCCCTACGCTGAGCCAGCCTGCCCACCACCTCTCCGCCCGCGGTCTCGACGAGCGAAGCGAGCTCATCCAAGGACTCCTCTACGTTCCACCCCAACTCGGTCCCGGTGTCGACCGCGATCAGAAATGCCCGCTCGATCTCGACGAAGCCTTCACCGCTCGAAGCGCCGCCTCCGGCGCCCGCAACCGTACCTCGTCGTTTGCCGTCTACCATTTCCTTGCCGCCTCCCGAGTTACTCATGCCGCACCTACCAGGTGGCTGTGAGAATCCTCCCCGCCGTCCATGGGCAGTACTTTTCTCAGCACTTTACCGGTCTCACTGGCCGGATTGGCGCAGACCTCTTCCGGAGTTCCCGCTGCAATCAGCTCGCCCCCCCTGTCGCCACCTTCGGGACCAAGATCAATGATCCAATCGGCGCATTTGATGACGTCTAGGTTATGCTCGATCACCAACACGGTATTGCCCGAGTCGACCAAGCGCTGAAGCACATCCAAGAGTTTCTCGATGTCGGCGAAATGGAGGCCGGTTGTGGGTTCATCGAGAATGTAGAGCGTATTGCCGGTGGCGATTTTGGCGAGTTCTGTCGCGAGCTTGACACGCTGAGCTTCCCCACCCGAGAGAGTCGTCGAAGGCTGTCCCAACCTGATGTACTCGAGCCCCACATCCACCAGAGTCTGCAGCCTACGCCGTATCTTCGGCTGGTTGGTGAAGAACTCCAATGCTTCTTCAACACTCATGTCGAGCACTTCAGCCACATTCTTCCCCTTGAAGCGCACCTCCAGAGTCTCATGGTTATAGCGCTTGCCCCGGCAAACCTCGCAAGGAACATACACGTCCGGCAAAAAATGCATCTCGATCTTGAGAGTCCCGTCGCCCTTGCAGGCTTCACAACGCCCCCCCTTTACATTGAAACTGAACCGGCCCGGTCGGTAACCCCGAACTTTCGACTCCTGAGTCTGGGAGAACAGCTCGCGAATGTGATCGAATAGTCCGGTATAGGTGGCCGGATTCGAACGTGGAGTCCGCCCTATGGGAGACTGGTCGATGTCGATCACCTTGTCCAGCCGCTCGATGCCGTCGATGCGATCGTGATCCCCGGGGCGCATCGGGGCTCTGTTCACCAGGTTCGACAGGCTGCGATAGACAATGTCGTTCACCAAGGTCGATTTCCCTGATCCCGATACCCCTGTCACACAAACAAGAGCACCCGTCGGAATCACCACATCCAGATTCTTCAGGTTGTGCTCGCGTGCACCTCTGACGATGAAGTTACCACGGCCAGGCCGGCGAACAGACGGAACCGCGATGGACCGCCGGCCGCTCAAAAACTGCCCGGTGATCGAACGGGGTTCACCCAGAATGTTCTTCAGGGTGCCGCTACTAACCACCTCCCCACCGTGCTCGCCGGCGCCCGGTCCCATATCCACGATATAGTCGGCCGAACGCATCGTCTCCTCGTCATGTTCGACCACGATCACGGTGTTTCCGAGATCGCGCAGCCGTATCAGCGTCTCGATAAGCCTGTGGTTATCACGCTGATGCAACCCGATGGAAGGTTCATCGAGGATATACAGGACACCCACCAGGCTCGATCCTATCTGTGTAGCCAACCGGATACGCTGCGCCTCGCCACCCGAGAGTGTTCCGGCACTCCGGTGCAAACTCAGATAGCCGACCCCAACAGATTCAAGAAAGTGTAGACGTTCTTTGATTTCCTTGAGCACCCGGCTACCAATGAGCTGCTCCCGCTCAGTCAGGTCAAGACCATCCAAGAACCGTATCACCCCACTGACCGCCAGCAGACTCAACTCGTAGATGTTAAGGCCGCCGATCCGGACAGCCAGAGTAGCTGGCTTGAGCCGTGCCCCGCCGCAGGCCGGGCACGGTCGGTCGGCCATGTACTCTTCGAGTTTCATCCGCATATAATCTGAATCGGTCTCCCGGTAACGCCGCTCGAGATTCGGGACGATTCCCTCAAAAGCCGTCGTGTAGCTTCGTTTGTCACCAGCCCGGTTTACATACGAGACATAGAGCCGCTCTCCCTTTGTGCCGTACAGAAAGATATCCCGCACCTCTTGGGGCA
>CAZOJR010000215.1:0-4412 GCA_964580165.1 uncultured Gaiellales bacterium | reverse complement strand
CTCCTTCAGAGCCGATAGTCGGTCTTTGAAGTAGTCGATCTCGAAATCGTCCCTACAGTCGTAGGGAACACCGAGTTTGAAGATCTCCACATTCTTGTAGTATTCCCATACATCCCCAATCTTCTTGAGATGCTGGCAGGTAGAGGGAACCACAACCAGGTCCAGCTTCTTATAGAAGGGGATGGCCCTCAACATCATCTCCCCGATTTGGGCCCGGGCAAACGGACAAATGACGTTGGGCACAACGGACAGCGCTTCATCCGCCGAGCGGGCGTCACCGCCATGGCTGAGACAGAGCGGGATCGCGCCGGACGCATAGATCAACTCCTCGGGCACGTAGCCCCCGGGGAAGTAGCCGACAACCTTCGTCCCGGTGCTCCGTGCTTTGTCCAGGATCTGCAGTCTTGTCTGCATCAATGTGGTGATGTGGGGCGTAATCATGTTCAGTCCTTGCCGGAGAGGTCTATGAAACCTATGGAACCGTATCTGAGCATTTGGGTTGATCGGGCCGGCTTAGATATCCGCCCGGACAAGCAACAGAGGATTCTTCTTGACTCGGTGAATAAGATGCTCCGCGACTCCGCCGAAGACCGTCCCCGCCGACCCCGTCTGCACACAGGTGGCAAGAGCCAGCAGTTGAGGCGGATAGTCTCTGGTGAACTGGATGATGGACCTCCCGGGGTCGCCCGACATGACCTCCGTCCGGGTCATGAAGCCGGCCTCCTGCACCCGTTCGGCGACACTCTCCAGGTACTCCTTCATATGCGCCCGCCGCTTCTCTATCTCTAGAGCTGGTATCTGGGCACCCTCATCATCGGTAGTGTCGATAACATGGAGCAACACCACCGTTTCAGCCTGAGGAACCCTTCGCAAGACAATATTCAATGCGTAAGGGATTACGGCCTCCGATAGCTTGGAGCCGCTCAAGGGAAGAAGCAGGCTCCGGTTGGGTAGTTTGTCCGTGATGATGTCTTCACGGAGTTCTGACGGCACAAGCCAGACCGGAACCTTCGAGGCATGAATTACTTTGTTGGTTACGCCACCGACATCCCAGGGCTCGATACCTGAGCTGCCGTGCGTGGACATCAGCACCAGATCTATGTCGTTATCGCCGATGTACTTGAGTATCTCCTCGGCCGGATCGCCCACGACCACATTGCCCCGCGCATGGACACTCTGCCCGATACTGCCATCGCCAAACCCGTACCTGACCTCATCGGCCCCCGCGCGCAATTGTTCGGCCTTCTGCTCGACATAGGCCCTACGCATCGGCAGCTCACCGGCGTGTCTCGGACTGCAGACATGCAGCAGCTCCAGATCCATATGCAGCCTGCCGGACAGTTCCAGAGCGTACTTAAACACCACCTCGGCCGGTCCTGAACCATCCAGTAAGACTAGCATTCTCATATACAAATCAATCCCTCCTTTGTGCACTACAACCCGCCTGTGGCGAAACCGCTAACCTATTCACCCACCAACAACAGCGGAGTCGTCTTGACCAACTGGATAATGCTCTCCGTCACGCTGCCGAAGACCATCTTGCTCAAGCCACGTTCGGCCTGGGTAGCCAAGGCGAGCAACTGGACGGAGTGATCTTCAAGGTAATCGACAACGGTCTCGACAGGATCGCCCGGGAGAACCTCGGTGCGCACCGAGACGCCCTCTTCTCTAAGTGGTTCGGCGATGCCTTCAAGGCGTTTCTTCATTTTCGCTCGTTCTTCTTCGGCCTGGTCGAGTGAAGCATGACTCACCTTGATGCCCGGGACATCGGCCACGTGGAGGAGCATCAGTTCGCCCTCGAAATCTCTCTGCTTGAGTATCTCCACAGCATGAGGAATCGCCGCACCGGATCTCTTGTCGGCGCTAACGGGAACTACAACAGTCCACTTGGACGGCACATCGTTGGTGGCCTCCCTTTGCAGTCCGGTCGGGACCAGCCAGACGGGGACCCGAGAGGCGTGAATGATCTTGTTGGCGACACTCCCGAGGTGCCATGCTTTGACCCCGGAACTGCCGTGGGTAGACATCACAACCAGGTCGATGCCGTGCTCGTCGACGTACTTGAGTATCTCCTCGGCCGGGTACCCCACCACGACGGTGCCCCGGCTCTGAATACACTCAGCCGCCAGCTCCTTGCCGTGCCTTGCGCTGATCTCTCCGGCCTTCGCACATAATTCCTCGGCCATCTTCTCCATGTAAGCACGGCGCATCGGCAGTTGAGCGGCTTCGTGCGGGCTGCAGACGTGCAGCAGCTCCAAGTCAATGCGCATCCTGCCGGAGAGTTCTTGGGCGTAGTGAAAGACAATCTCGGCCAGTTCTGAGCCATCCAGCAGAACCACCATCTTGTTGTACATGCCCACCCTCCTCGACAGAAGGACTGCACACCGCGACGCCTTCCCACTCGTCGCTCGCTCGTGGCTTCCCAGATAGTCATCTATGACCCTGACGAAGCCGGCGGTCGCCGTCTATCTAATAGTATCAGCGTCCCGGCATACGAACCCGTTCTCTTTCGTGTACGTTCAACAGATACTCCACGAGCGCACCGAAGCTGGCGAACCTGAGCCGGGCGCCGGCAACGTCACCAAAACCATACTGCACGAAGATGAAGTCCATCGCCGCTGCATAAGCCGCTTCGTAGTCGCCCTGTGTGTCGCCAACATACACAGGCCGGGTGAGCCGGCGGGCCGCGCGTATGCCGGCCAGCATCCGGGACTTGCTCACCCCCGACGCCCCATGACAATCAAATCCGGCCAGGTAGGTATCCAAGCCCGTAGTCTTCAGGAATTCACGCAAATACCACTCGGGACAGTTGCTCACGATGAAGAGCGGATAAACCTCCGCCAACCGGGACACGCCCCCGACCACACCGTCATAGAGCACTCCGGGCGCAGTCTCAATCCCAATTCGCTCGTATAAGTCGAGTGCCTCGAGAAGCTCTGCCGATCCTGGGTGGAGTTCAGGCAGCAAGATCTCCACACATCGGGAGAAAGGGTTTCCAGACACCGAACGAATGCCGTCAACCGTGACCCGTGAGGACATGCCCAACTTTGCCAACGCCAGGTTCCACCCATGGGCGGAACCTGCGGCGGCATCCCAGAGCGTGCCGTCAAGATCGAAGATGAGGGCATCGTAGGCCACGCGCCGATGTTACAGCAGTATCGGGGGCCAGGCGAGCCCGGCCCCCGAACTTGAGACGGCGCGAAAGAGGGCCGCCTCCACTCCGCTACTTCGCCAGCCGCACCAACATCGCCTTCGCGAAGGCGGCGTGTCCGCGCCCGATCCATTTGACCACGTGCATGAATACAATCAACACAACGACGCCGAGGATCATCACGAACGGTGTGCCCCAAACCGGGAACCACCATTCGTACCTAATACCTTCGTAGATGAAGGTGTAATTCTCCAACCAACCCCAGAGGGGTGCCGACACCAGACCAACGCCGGTAGCAATACCAGTTACCGCTATGGTGAAGTACGCGGTCCCAAGAGGCAGCATGAGCAGCATATAGGCCATCGACGCCCAAGTCCGGCCGTCCTTCACCCAGAACAAGATTCGCTCGAAGAATCCCGCGCCGGGAGGTTCTGCCCGTGGCCTACGCGGCATCCTGGTACCCAGAAGAAGCTCTACCAGCCGTCCCTCGAATAACGACGACGCCCGTACAATCCCCAATACCAGGAGAAAGAGCGGGATGCCGACTATCAGCACCATCATTCCCATGCTCATAGAGATCCCGGTGACCACAATAGTGAAGTACACAGTGCCGGTGCCGAGCGCGATGATCATATAGAGAAGGGCTTTATATACAGCCGGATCGACGAAAACACCAAATATCTGCCGCCAGATGCTGGGTTGCGCTGCCGCCGCAGCCGCGGCGGCAGCGCCGGCGGCCGCCATACCTGCCTGCACTCCAGTGGGAACCGGCGCGTAGGGAGGAGGCATACCCGGTCCGGACGGTTGCGTGTGACCTGCGGGCTGCGTCGAACCGGGAGTTGTCGAACCGAGCTGCGCCGAGCCCGCGGGCGCCGTGGATGCGGGCAGCACAGGTGCCGCAGGCGCCCCTTGCTCGACCGTAATTCCCACGGCGGTGCCACACACGGTGCAGTACCTGGCGACGGAACGCAGTTCCGCGCCGCATTCCCGGCAAACCAGCGACGCAGCCTCCGGCACCGCGGATTCGGTCCCGACCTGGGCCACAGCACCGGCCTGGGCCGCAGCACCGGCCTGGGCCGCAACGCCAGCCCCGGGCGCGACGCCAGACGCGTCTGGCGCAAACCCTTCCGAGACGGTAATTGTTTCGATCGGCGTTGCGCCAGTGCCGATCGGCGTGGTGTCAGCGCCAACCAGCGCAACCTCCTCCGGCGCGGCTTCGGCTGGTACAGCTTCCACCACAGGTGCAGGTTCGACCCGGGAC
>CAZOJR010000214.1:0-4416 GCA_964580165.1 uncultured Gaiellales bacterium | reverse complement strand
GTAACCGGACGCCGTCGTACAGCGCGGAGTCTCTGAATTCCGTGTGCGCCGTAGCTAGTATTACCGCGTCGTACTTCGCGAACTCCCGGGCCGAGAGCGGCGTCGAGGCAAGGCCGATGTCGTGCTTTCGGCCCGGATGGGTAACCGGAATGTGCGGATCGCAGTAAGCGACCTCGGCCCCTCGCTCTCGAAGCAGTTCAATTATCTCGTAGCTGGGTGACTCACGGTCGTCGTCAATGTCGGGCTTATATGAAAGCCCCAGAACGAGCACCTTTGCCCCTTTGAGTATCTTGCCGTCGTCGGCGAGCGCTGCCGACAGGCGGGAGACCACGTAGCCGGGCATCCGTGTATTGATTTCCCCCGCCAGCTCAATGAAGCGCGTCCACATGCCGTATTCGGCTGCCTTCCAGGTCAGATAGAACGGATCCAGAGGGATACAGTGGCCGCCCAGTCCCGGACCTGGATAGAAAGCCTGAAAGCCGAACGGCTTGGTCTTGGCCGCCTCAATGACTTCCCAGACATCGATGTTCATCCGGTCGAAAGTCATCTTGAGTTCGTTGACAAGGGCGATATTGACCGCCCGATAAATGTTCTCGAGAAGCTTTGCCGCCTCTGCCACCCGGGAGGATGAAACAGGCACCACCGTTGCGATGGGGCCCGAATACAGGGCGACGGCGGCTTCCGTGGATTCAGGATTGACTCCACCAACGAGCTTTGGGATGGCGGCCGTTGAAAACGCAGTGTTGCCCGGGTCTTCCCGTTCGGGAGAAAACGCCAAGAAAAAGTCGGCCGGGGTAGTGAGTCCAGAGCTCTCCAAGACAGGCAGGAGCTCTTCATCTGTCGTGCCGGGATAGGTCGTTGATTCCAGCACCACGAGATGTCCAGGACGGAGATGGTCGCGAATCATGGTGGTTGTACCGTACACGTAGCTCATATCGGGTTCGCGATGGGTTCCCAACGGGGTGGGCACGCAAATCAGGATGGCGTCGCACTCGGATATCAGGGAAAAGTCGGCGGTGGCGGAAAACAGGCCGGCCGCCACAGCGGCTGCTACTCGCTCTGCCCCGACATGCTTGATATGAGACTCCCCCCGGTTGAGGCTCGAGACCTTTGCTAGATCGAGATCGAAACCGGTCACTCGAAAACCAGCCTCGGCAAACGTCAGAGCCAGGGGCAGACCGACGTAGCCTTGCCCGACGATTCCGACGGTGGCCTGGTGGCTGGCGATGTTTTCAAGAAGCCGTTGTAAGTTGAGGTTCACGCCCATTAGTCCCCCGCCGTTTGAAGGTCTGATGAGATCACAGGGCCATCATAGGACACGGAGAGGGCTGAGGCCAGACGGAAGGAGCGCCTGCCGTCCTGGCAGGTACGGATCATCGTATCGCAAGTGCGCTATCCATCATGGTCCGCGGCCTCGGCTATACTTGCCGCCACAATGCAGAAAGAAGCTGATAGTGCCCAGCCTGCTCGGGAGGGTGCTCCGCTTGAACAGGCCGATACTGGTCGAGCAGGGTCTTGCCAGGCGGCAAACGCCGGTCCGGCAATGGAAGCCGGTTCCGAAGGTTCTGCGCCGCCTGTTGACTGCGGGCCACCAGAGGCTCCCTTGCAGTCTGCCGGTGCTCCATCGAAAGAGCGTCGCCGGCGCCGCTCATGGCTTCGCTGGACTGCCAATATCATGATTATTGTGGGTATTCTTTGCGTTCCCGGCTACTTTCTCGGCTCGTGTGGCTATACCTGGCTGCAGCAGCGAGAGTTCCGCTCAGAACTGGAGGGCATCAGTCCTCAACTCACGGTGGTCCCATCTATGCTGGACGAGGAAGACTTCATTCCCTTGGAGGTAAAGGCAGAGAATGCCATTGACTTATCGGCGAGCGCAGCTGAGGCTGCGGAATTGCAGGAGGCAATCGCTGTTGCCAAGGCCGAACGCGATGCGCAACTGGCGGCATTCAAGGCGGCCGCCGACGCGTTTGCTGCCACTGTCGGTGGTGAGACCGGAGAGCCGATAGGGAGGATCATCATTCCGAGTATTGATCTCGATGTGGTGATGCTCGAAGGGACCAGCACCGGTGACCTGAAGGAGGGCCCAGGTCACTGGGAGGAGACGCCTTTCCCCGGTCAAGGTGGCAATTTTGTAGTATCGGGTCACAGGACAACATACGGCGCCCCGTTCTATAAATTCGACGATGTTGAAGTGGGTGACGAGGTATACCTGGTATTACCGTACGCCGTTGCGAGGTACAGGGTGACGAAAGTCTTCATTGTGTATCCGGATGAGGTTGATACCGTCGGCCAACGCGGAAGAGAGCAGGTCTCGCTGGCTGCTTGCCACCCCATCTATAGCGCGAAACAGAGGATTGTCGTTCAAGGCGATCTGATGAGTTTCAAACTCACAGAGTCGGAGAGCTGATACCCGCGGTTTACTTGGGTTTGGATTTCTTCTGCAGATCCGTTGTACTATTTATTTAGGTAAGCTAATATTTAGGTAACCTAACTAGAGCATAAAGGGTGCCGCCGCGCATGGGGCGGACAAGGCGGGCATGGACACGGAGAAAACAAACAAACGTGGAAACATCGAAGGCTCTGGTATGGACGAGCGCGAGTGGATCATCCGCGAAGTAATCAAAGCTCTGCCTGAGCTATCCAAGAGTCTGAACCGGGCCGCGGCTATGCATGTGCCTGCTGGACGCGACCTGTCGGGGGGCTACTTAATCTCCGCGGCTCAGGTTCGAACCCTGGTCCATCTGGCGCAGTACGGTTCACAGACCATGGGTGAGTTGGCTGAGGGCATGCGTGTCACCATGGCCTCAGCTACCGGGCTCATTAAACCCCTGGCCAAGGTGGGCCTGGTAATACGCTCTCATGATGCGCAGGATCAGCGTGTGGTGAGGGTGGATTTGAGTGCGCCGGCGCGTGATCTGGCCGTCCGGGTTTTGGCCGACTGGAGGCGGGAAGTTGAGTCGGCGCTGGCGGGGATGGATGACGAAGCGTGCCGTCATTTTCTAGAAGGCTTGGAAAGATTGGCCGGGAGGCAGGGCTGAACCCATGGTAGATGGATCTGGTGCAAAAAGCGCCGCGCCGACCGGCGCAGCGCCGGACATTCGCCACGGCCGGCGTCGCTGGTCGGTACTGGCCATCCTGTGTGTGGGCGTGTTCATGATGCTGCTCGACGGTACCATCGTTAACATCGCCATTCCCAGCATACTGACTGCCTTCGAGGCCGGTTTCGCCGAGATCGAGTGGGTAATGAACGCGTACCTGCTCGTTTTCGCGGTTCTGCTGATCACTACCGGGCGGCTTGGTGATCTGTATGGTCGGAAGGCCGTCTTCATCACCGGGCTGTGTGTCTTTACCTTGGCTTCACTGGCCTGTGGCCTAGCGCCGGGGGTTGGATGGTTGATCGGCTTCCGTGCGGTCCAAGGGCTCGGTGGGGCCTTAATGATGCCCAACACGCTGTCCATCATTGCCAACGTCTTTGCATCCGAAGAGCGTGGCAAGGCAATGGGATTCTGGGGTGGTGTAAGCGGTTTCTCTCTAGCTCTAGGACCGAGTCTGGGCGGTTTCTTAGTTGACGCAGCCTCATGGCGCTGGATCTTTTTCATAAACGTGCCCATCGGGGCGGTCTTGCTCGTGGTCGCCTTGCGGTACATCCCCGAATCCACCGATCCAACGTCGGTGAAACAAATGGATTATCCAGGTGTGGCCACGCTCACCGCTTCCCTGTTTGCTCTCACCTTTGCTCTCATCGAGGGACAGAACTACGGCTGGACGTCGGGTTTGATTATCGGATTATTCGCCGCGACCATCGTGGGATTGGGCTTGTTTGTCTGGATACAGCGAAGACAGATCCAACCGCTAATGGATCTTTCACTATTCAAGAACCATACCTTCAGCCTGACCAACGGTGTAGGTCTGGTCCTCCAGTTCGGGATGATGGGGGTATTCTTTTTACTCCCTATCTTTCTACAGGCCATTTTGGGCTATAGCGCCATCAAGGCCGGTTTGGTAATGACGCCGTTGGCTGCAATCGTCATTGTGGCGTCGCCGACATCGGGAACGCTCTCCGACCGGATTGGTCCAAAGTGGCTGATGGTCGGCGGCATGGTGATTACCGCCGCCGGCTTCTATCTAACACGCAGGGTGATGGTTATCGACGGTTCGTGGCAGAGCCTGCTGCTGCCGTTTGCGATTACGGGGTTCGGCATTGGCATGGTCATGCCCCCCAGCACCTCGGCCGTAATGGGGTCTGTGGCTCCCGAGAGGGCCGGCCAGGCTTCAGGGGTCCTTTCGAGCATGCGTCAGATCGGCGCTGTTCTCGGAATCGCCGTCATGGGAGCTGTACTGCAGAACCGGGCGGTGGTCTACATCCAACAGGGGATAGCCTCCAAACTCGACGCTGCCGCGTTTCCTATTCCGGCC
>CAZOJR010000213.1:0-4463 GCA_964580165.1 uncultured Gaiellales bacterium | reverse complement strand
CGGGTCCACCTGTTTGGTAAACTCGGTCAATTCCTTCGCCTTAGCCACCAAGGTTTCAGGATCCACGACCCGTGGCTTCACGTTACCTTTGACCGCCGAGAGACACTTGATCCTTTTCGAGCCCATGACAGTACCAACACCGTTATGAGCCGCCACGTGGCCCCGGTCGCCGACAATGGCCGAGAACCGCACAAGGTGCTCACCAGCGGGTCCAATGCTGTAGACACTGCACCTGCCTTTGGTCTCCGCCTGGACAGCGTCTTCGGTCTCCCAGGTATCCTTACCAAGCAGGTGCTCCGCGTCGAGGATGTGCACGGTGCCATCCTGGATATGCAGCCGAATCCACTTGTCGGACTTCCCTTGAACAATGATGCCGTCCACACCGTTGGTCCTCATGAAGGCGCCCATGAAACCGTTGGCCTGCGCCGTGCCGGCCATATTGGTGCAGGCCCCTTTGGTGGTCACCGAGAAGGTGCCGGATCCGCAGACCCTGGTCCCGGCCAGCGGGCCGGTGAAAAAGGTTATCCGGTTTTCGGGATCCGACCAATCCACGCCCGCCGGGACCTCGTCCCATAGGTATTTAGTGGCAAGACCGGTCCCGCCAACGTACTTCGCGGTGGTTTCACCATCGATCAATTCCTCCGTGATCTCTTTGGTGCCGAGGTCAACCCGGAGAATTCTGAGTGTATAGGGTGCTTGCGGCATGTGCTCCTACTTCCTTGTTGCTTTAACCAGCTTAGTAATGTTAACTGCGCCGTTAGCTGGCGCCTCCGGAGAGATTGATGTCTTCTCCTGTGATGTACTTTGCCCGGTCGGACACGAGGAACGACACGAGATCCGCGATGTCCTGGGGAGTACCCAACCGGCCCAATGGGATGGGCGGCGGTCCGGCCTGCCCGGTGGGACCGGCAGTAGGGGTCTTCAGCGAATCAGCGACGGTCATACCCCGGTCTTCGGCCTGCTTGACAACGCTGTCGTCCCGGAAATTGGTCTCGAATCCACCGGGATTGATCGCGTTGACGTTGATTTTGTAAGGCGCCAACTCTCTGGCCAAGGTCTTCATCAGACCCAGCAGACCATGCTTGGAAGCACAGTACCCGGCCCCGCCCGGATATGGGCCAACACCCGCCATCGACGAAACGAGAACGATCTTCTTACCCTCAGGTTCCGCGATCATGGTCTTGGCCACGGCCTTGGAAACGAAGAAGGCGCCAGTGAGATTGACGTCGACGAGCATCCGCCAAGTGGCTTCATCCAGTTCAATCACAGGGACCGGCATCGGACCACGCACGCCCACGCAGTGAACCAGAATATCGATCTTCCCAAACTCCTCAAGAATCCGAGCAACCATCGCATCGACGTCGGCGCTTACACTCACGTCGGTGGTTAGGGCCAGGCCCTTGCTGCCTTGGGCTTCGATCTCGTCAACGACTGCTTCCAGGCCCTTCCAATCCTCATCGCCAGGCCAGATGCTCTTAGGATTAGCAAACTTGTCGACAACGACCACATCGGCGCCGTCTTTCGCAAGTTGCACAGCTATCCCACGGCCCATGCTCCTCTTGGCGGCCGCTCCTGTAACCAGGGCAACCTTACCGCTCAACTCGCTCATAGTAGTCCCCGTTCTCTTAGATAGCCCTCGATATTGAAGGCGGAATTATGCGACATCATCGGCTGACCGCCCGCGACGCACAGAGTCTGCCCGGTCACGAAGGCCGAGAGATCAGAGCACAGGAACAAGGCCGCTCCCGCGATGTCATCCGCCGTCCCCATCCTCTGGACAGGCACCTCATGCTTCGCCAGTGCTGAGAAGAAAGCTTCCCTCTCCGGTCCCGCCGGCAACAGAGAGTCCCAGAACGGCGTCTCGATAGGTCCAGGAACAATCGTGTTTGACCGGATGTTGAGCGGCGCGAGCTCGAAGGCCAAATTCAGGGACAGTCCGATAACGCCGGCCTTCGCCGAATGGTAGTGCAGCACCGAGACAACCGGCGACACAGCGCCCATGGAGGAGATGTAGAGGAGGGCACCCGAGCGCTTTTCTTTCATCGTGGGGAGTACGGCCTCAGTAACCTGCCATGGACCCTTGAGATTGATGCCGATGATCCTGTCCCACTCGTCTTCCCCAAAGGTACCACTGGCACCGGTCGCGTGAGTCCCCGGAACGCCTCCGGCATTGTTGACGAGAATGTCGATGGTCCCGAACTCATCGAGAGCCCGAGCCACCGTGTCCTTTATCTCAGAGTTATTGGTGATATCCATCTTGGCGGCCAGAGCCCGCCCGCCGGAAGCCTTGATCTCTTCCGCGACGCTCTGGATACCATCAACGTCGATGTCGCACACCGCGACACTGCAACCTTCTGCGGCAAACTTGACTGCAATGCTCCGGCCCATGCCTTTTGCCCCGCCGGTGATGATCGCTACTTTGTCTTTGAGTAACATGTTCAACTCCGCGTTAGATGGAAACGATCGGTCACGCTACAACACATCTTCGAGCCCCAAGGCTACGATCCGGTCTCTATCGATCACTCCAGTCTCGGGATCGAAGCCCATAGCCTCATAGAACTGCCGTTTGAGCCCTTCTGAATCAATAGTAACGCCTTTGAGTTCACCCACTTCCAGGGGTGGATTACCCCTGGCCCTCTCCGGAAGTTTGAAATAGCTTGGCTTGAACCCTTCCCGAACGTTGAAACCGTGGAGAGTGGTAGTAATCCGTTTACCCGTCTCCGCAAGTTCGGGGTAGTCGAGACCCCAACCGGTAATGGCGTTCAGACAGCCCACAAAATCCATGGGCATACTGTCGATACCGAACATACAGACCCCCGAGGTATTCCCCCAGTGCTGCCATGCCGCAATGAGAGCGTGATACTTTCCCTTGTCAGTTGGATTGTATCGATCCAGCTTGAAAGGCACGCCTAGGCCACCGTAGATAATCTCATTGACACCGCCGTGCTCGGCAAAAGCCGTGCCTCCCCGGGTATGTCTGCCCGGCGTAGCGTCAGAGATGTAGGTCGCGCCCCATCCCGGAAAGCACCGGGGATCATGCATGGCGAGCATCTCACCGCCCGCGTGCATAGCGAACTGCTCCGCCCCGCCTCCAAGTTTTTCCGCAGCCCACTTGGCTCCGTCGGCCAAGACGTCGCCGATACCTTCTCGGAGGCACATTTTCTTAAGAATTCCCACGTGGGCATCACTGTTACCCCACGTCAACTCCAGACCATCAGTGTCTGCCTTCGTAATAATGCCGTTTTCATAGCACTCGATCGCGAACGCCACCGTGGCGCCCGCCGATATGGTGTCCAGTCCATATAGATTGCACAAGTCGTTCTCATAGATGAGCGACTCCATGTTCACGTTGAGGCACATGGTGCCAAAGGCGGCCAACGTCTCGTACTCCGGCTTGTGAGCGTTCTGGACAGGATACTTGCCCTCCTCAACGGTGACCTCGGAACCGCATCCAATGGGGCAACCAGAGCAAGCGTATTTCTTCGTGATGTATTTGAGAATGGCGGGCAGAGCCACGGAGTCCCACTGCGATTCGGGAAGATCCTCGACGTTGTTGCCGCTCCAGTTCTTGATCGGTACGTCGGCATCGTGAAGATGGGCAATCATGGCACCAGCAGACCCTCCGTGGGTAAGGCCATAGAACATGCCTGAAGGATTCTCTTTGGTCTCCTTCATCATCTGCCGCATCATTGCCTGTATTTTAGGCTTGTCGAGTATCTCCGGCTTCATATTGCCCACAGTTGCGACGGCCTTCAGGTTCTTCGACCCCATGACCGCTCCCAGACCGGACCTAGCCGCAGCTCTTCCCCGATCGTTGATGACAGCCGCGATCCTCGCAAGCCGCTCCCCTGCCGGACCGATGACCGCCACTTTCAGCCTGTTGTTTCCGTTTTCCTGCCTGATGAGCTCTTCGGCAACCGTGGTGTCCTTGCCCCAGAGATGACGGGCGTCCTTGATCTCGACCTTCCCGTTATCAATGAGCAGGTACACAGGATGCTCCGCCTTACCTTCGAAGAAGACGAGGTCGTAACCGGCCGCCTTGAAGGCATTGGCGAAATCACCGCCGCAGTTCGCATCGCCCCAATACCCGGTCAGGGGAGACTTTCCCATAGTCGTGAAGCGGCAGGACGCATAGACACCCGAGAGAGTCAGGGGACCGGTTCCGATCCCGAAAATATTGTCCGGCCCAAGCGGATCGGCCCCTGGCTTCATCCTTTCCAGAATGATCCGCGCACCTATGCCATAACCGCCGACAAACTTCCGGGCCATCTCTTCCGACAGCTCTTCTTCGTGCCATGTACCGTTCGCCAGATCGACAAACAGCATCTTACCCATATAGCCATATCTGGCTCGCGTCATTGGCACCTCCTCCTACACATTCATCGCCGTCCTTAGCCCCGTGCCTACTGCATCGGCAATAAGTCCGGGCTGAGCACAGTCACCCACGGCATAGACCTCGGGTA
>CAZOJR010000212.1:3773-4474 GCA_964580165.1 uncultured Gaiellales bacterium | reverse complement strand
CAGCGGGTTGCCGCTGTAGGTGCCCACCTGGTAGACCTTGCCGCTGGCCACCACGTCCATGATCTCCTCGGTGCCACCAATGGCGCCCGATGGTAAGCCACCAGCCAGCGCTTTCGCCAAGGTAACCATATCGGGGACCACGCCGAAGCGCTCGACCGCACCGCCGGCAGCCGTGCAGATGCCGGTCTTCACTTCGTCGAAGATCAATACAATTCCGTGCTTCCTGGTAATTTCCCTGACGGCCTCCAGATAGCCGGGTTCAGGCAACACCACACCTAGATTCATCATGGCCGCTTCCATGATGAGGCAGGCCGGCTTCCGCCCTTCTTCGATTAGCCGCTCGATGCGCGCCTCCATCATGGCGGCATCGTTGAACGGCACAGCCGCCGTCATGTCGACAACAGCCTTGGGAATCCCGGCTCCATAAGAGATCGACTTGTAGTTGTCGCGAGGCCCGATATCGCCGAAATCGGCCACGCCGAGGCTTACCATGACGTAGTCATGGTGGCCGTGATACGAACCGAAGATCTTGAGCACCTGTTCTCTGCCCGTGTAGGCACGAGCAATCCGGATGGCATCCATGGTGGCTTCTGAACCGGAGTTCACGAAACGCCACTTGGGCAGACGGAAATTCCTGGCCAGGGATTCAGCCACAATAAACGAATCCTCAGTGGGAAGCGCAAACTGAGTGCCCAGCTCTG
>CAZOJR010000212.1:2410-3763 GCA_964580165.1 uncultured Gaiellales bacterium | reverse complement strand
CCTTTTCTTGATGGTCTCGACAATCGCCGGATGCGCATGCCCCTGCACCATGCAGCCGAAACCGTTGTGAAAATCGACGATCTCACGACCATCGACCGAGTAGATTTTCGAGCCCTTGCCGTGGGTAAAGTACACGGGGTAGGGATCACGCGCCTGGTATGTGGATGACACCCCATTGACGAGCGACTTGGATGCTCGCGCGAACATCTCATGCGACTTTGACGTCTCTTCCTCGAGCCGCTTCTCCTCGCGTTTTGCCAATCGGGCCACGCGTTCGGCGTCGATGGTGACTAGTGTAGGGGCCATTCCTTATCAACTCCCTTGATCACTTCGATTGGTCTTATCCCGGTGCCGCACCACGGTGCCGTATCACAGTGCCGCCCGCACCGTACCGGTGCATCATACCCAGCGAACCGATAGAATGCACCTATACCAATCACTGGTTCGTCCGATCTATGGCTCATCCCCGAGTCCGGTGGTCGAGAACATCGATGGGAGTACCAGGCAAGAGCAGATGAGGAGTGATCATCCATCGTGGCCGATCGGATCAAACGCGACCCCCGGCACGCACATCGACGCGGACGACCGGAGATATCCTGGCTTAGGCCGAAGAATCTGGCCACAGACCGGAGCGCTATACGTTCACTTCAGGAGCGAGCCAAGGAATTGAAATGTATATACGCGGTGGATGAGATCCTCGCCCGAGAATCTACGACCGCGGAAGAAGCCTTCGCCGGCGTCATAGCCGTGATACCGGCAGGCTGGCAGTACCCGGCCGCGTGCCAGGCGCGCATCACGTGGAAGGGCTTGGTCTTTGCGTCGCCGGGTTATGTGGAGACGGAGTGGCGCCAACGCGCACCTATCCACGAAAGTCAGACCGAGATGGGAGAAATCGAGGTCTCGTACACCGGAAACATGCCCGAGGCCGACATCGGCCCTTTCCTGAACGAAGAGTCCCGGCTGATCACCACCATCGCCGATCGCCTCGACGCCTTCCTCAAACAAAAGGCGACCGGCGAAAACGGCTGACGAGAAGGGCCGAAGGCGGCCCAAAACGGTAGAGAGGTCTCACGGTTCAAGCATTCGTTCGGCCGCGTCAAGAAGACTCTGCCGTATCTCTTCATCGGACAGCCTCTCGCCTCGGACCTCCCATTCGCCGACCGAGCCACCGCGCTCCAGCGGAACCGGGCGAAGTTCGACCCACCTTGTCACCCGATAGAGTGCTCCTTCGTGCTGGATAACCCGCCCGACCGCCCATTCCGGAGACCGGAACGGCGGCCGGTGGGTACGAGGGGTTCCCGTGTGGTGTCGGTGAGCACGCAAGCGGCGCGCTGCCCCAGCAGGCCCAGGCCC
>CAZOJR010000212.1:261-2400 GCA_964580165.1 uncultured Gaiellales bacterium | reverse complement strand
TCTCACGCTTCCTGCGCCACGCCACGTCAGACGGTCATCTCCTTGAGGCCGAAAGGAAAATCGTACTTGGGCATCAGGGCTACAAACGGATCTGGATCGAAGGCCTCGGGTCCCAATACGCCCGAGCCGCTCCATACGCCGGTGTTAAGTAATTCCCAAGCGATGACAGGATTAACGGCCGTCTGCCAGACCACAGCCTGTACACCGTACTTCTTCATACAGGTCTCATTATCGGCCACCTGGTACAGATACACCTCGCGCGGTTTGCCATCCTTGATCCCCTTGACCCACGTACCGGCACAGGTCTTGCCGAACATCTGGTCGCCAAGATGGGCCGGATCGGGTAGACAGGCAGCCACCACGTCCCGTGGAGCCACCTTGACACCCTTGACCTCAATCGGAAAACGATTGTCGAGGCCGAGCATTTTGATGGTCTTCAGTACCCGGATGAATTCATCACCCAGACCGTACTTGAAAGTGACGCGTTTGCACTTGACCCAGCGCGGAACAAGGAGAACCTCCTCATGTTCCACGTTCACGCACTCCACCGGGCCGATGCCTTCAGGAAAGTCGAAGACCTCCGGCTCTGAGAAGGGATCGGTAGTGCGCCATCCTTTGCTGTCCTCCCAGATCACCGGAGGATTAAGGCACTCCTCGATCGTGGTCCAGATGGAAAAATTGGGAGCGAACTCGTATCCTCGGACCTCTAAGTTGGCTCCGTCACGTACGCCTATTTCCTCGATTTCGTCAAAGAGATTCTTCTCCGCGTACTTGGCGAAAACATCTGCCATGCCTGGCTCCACTCCCATTCCAACCAGAGCGAGGAGACCCTTCTTCTGCCAGAGTTCCGCCCTCTCAAACTGATAGTCGCCGAGTTTCACCCCACAGACGTTATAGGGATCGGTCAAGTTCGGAGAGGACAAGGTCATAGCCATGTCCATGTAATTGCAGCCCACCTCATAGGCCGCGTCGAAAATCGCTTCGTTGAAGACCGGGTCCACGGCGTTGTGAATTAGGTCAACCCCATGCTTGCGCGCCAGAGCGGCCACCTGCTCCTTGTCGCTTGCATCCACCGCTTCCACCGGCATACTTGCGGGCGCACCCACTTTGGCGTGGACTTCCTTCGCCCGCTCGACATCATAGTCGGCAAGCACCAGCTTCTCCACCCAGGGTTTGTCCTTCGCGAGGACGGCAATGGCCTCGCCTACGCCCCCTACTCCCACCAGCAGGACCTTCATCTGCGCCTCCCAGATCGAGCACTTCTTACAAGAAGAACGTCTCACACATATACCCGTCTGCGCAAGCTGCGAACTGCCAGCATCCGCTATTATTCTTGTGCGGGCATGGCTCCCCGGTGAACGCTGGAGCGCTCATGAAACAGGAGAATCGAACAGAACGTGCTGCGCGTCGGGCGCAGAGACGCCGCCGAGCGGCCGTTATCGCCGCCTCCGTCATGCTGATTCTGGCCGCGGCGAGCTACGGAACGTATTACTTGACGGCCAAAGACAGCACCGGTTCCGTTGGCGCTGCTCTCTCAACCACCTCTGGAGAGGCTACCGGAGACGCTTCTTCCACCGGCTCATCAATGGCCTCGAATTCCTCGGACGGTACCACCAACGTGACCGCCGACGGGAACACTACACGGACGACGCTCGCCAACTCGGCTCCTCAGTTCGTCAAACTCGCTATTACTCTGCAAGACGGCGGTGCCATAACCGGTAAGACCCCGTTTTCCCAAGAGGTACCGGGAGGACGCATCCGTATCGAGTTCAGCAAGAACGGCTACAACAGCACAACCCGTGAACTCACCCTCGATCAGCCTACTGCTTTCAAGGTATGGCTTGACCTCGAAGGGCAGCTCTACCAGAGCCTGGTACGGTTCAAGTGCGGACCCAATCCTAAACAGGTAGTCTTCAGCCCAGATGGGGCCGAGATGTGGACATCGCTCCTCGGCGGCTATGGGCTCGATATATACGAGCCCACCACCGGCAAGAAGCTGGGCGGCATCAAGCTGGGCGAACACGGCGCCGTCGAAGTGATCTTCACGCGCGATGGTAAAACCGTGTACGCCAGCCAGATGGAGACCGCATCGGTCTACGAGATCGACCGAGAGACCCGAACCGTAAAGCGCCACTTCGA
>CAZOJR010000212.1:0-251 GCA_964580165.1 uncultured Gaiellales bacterium | reverse complement strand
TGCTGCTCTCACCCGACGAGAAGACGTTGTGGGCATCGAACTGGGTCAGCAACGACGTCTCAGAGATCGACCTGGCAACCGGAAAGCTGGTCCGCCGGATTCCCACGGTGGTCACACCGCGCGGCCTCTACGTCACGCCCGATGGCTCACGTCTCTATGTGGCCGGTTTTGAGAACGGTGATATTCAAAGGATTGACCTGGCCACAGGCGAAGGCAGGGTTATCTTCGAGACCGGCGGCGCGATGCGGCAC
>CAZOJR010000211.1:289-4504 GCA_964580165.1 uncultured Gaiellales bacterium | reverse complement strand
TGTCGCCGCACACATTGCCACACGAGGCCGGTAACGCCGTCGGTTCTACCTAGCCCTGGCCCGTTCTTTCAGATAATCGACGTTATGCCAAGCATCTTGAGCGCTGCTATCTGCCCAGTCATGGAGTCTGCGTCGTAAGCCGTCGCCTTCTTCCAGGTACCTTGCGAGCTGCTCTCCAATTGTGACCTGCGCATCCTCGAGGCTCTCCGCATTCGGCGCGGGGGGATAAAGGCCGGCCATCTCCGCTAGAGCCTTCATCTTAAACGTGTTCGCTGAAAGCAGGCAGACGGGTGTCCCTCCCCTTAGAGCGAAAATGCTCGGGTGCCATCTCCCCCCGATATATGCATCGGCATTGCCGAGCACGTCAACCGCTTGTTGGACCGGCGTGGCTAAGCCTACCAGGGGGAGGTTCATCTGCCGGGCAATCGGCCGGAAAACCTCCTGGTCGAACATGGCGGAAGCGGTTAGGACGATCTGGCCCGGATAAAGCAGTTGGATATGCTTCAGGAGTGCCGTATAGCCGCTGATAGTCGAGGAAAGGCTCTGGCGGCCGTAAAATATGGTCGAACCGCCGACACACAGATAGGGTTCGGAGGGGTCGAACTGCGCTTTGTCGGGCCATGCGTCAAAGTAGGTTGGACGCCCGGCGACGGAAATCCAGGTCTTTTTCGAAGTGGGTTTGAACCAGAAGGCCGTATCGGGGGCGAAGCGTCCTCTGCACATGTCTTGACACTTCTCCACAGATATGTGATCCCGGAACACCACATCATCAAACAACGGATAGACTTCCTGGGCCGTTCTGTGCAGAAGAGGATGGTCGAAATCGGCGGTGTGATTCACGATAATGACGGGTTTGCCCAGCTCCTTCTTGATGAGATAGGCCAAGAAAAGCATGGTGCGCGGATGGATGCCGTTACCCACCATTGCCCCATCTCCATGTATCACTGCGAGATCTGTAGACTCGATAACCTTGACCAGCCGGTCCCAGGGGCTCTTTGTCCCCAGCACTTTCCGCAGACACTGTTTATAGTCTTCCCAGCGTTCTGGGATGAGATCGCGCCTGTGAAGAGCCTCCATCCGGTGGAGGAGGGCCTGCCGCAACTGCAGCGTGATGGGCGGCAGGAGCACCCGTAGTATCTCCTTGGTCCTATTTTCAGTTGGGCTGTCGGGGTTGATTGTGGCATCGAAGAATCGTGAGGCATATAGCTCATCTTCCGTAATGGCGAACGGGACTCTCCCCCCCACAGTCTCGATCATCTGCCGGAGACTCACGGCTGCCGCCCGGTCGCCCCAGTTTGCCCCAGAGGCCGAGTCATTGATGAAGAGGATATCCACAGAACCTGTCCCAGTAGCCGAGGTTTCAGGACTCAAGGAGATACGCGACGGTCTTGGCAAGGCCCTCGTGCCGGGAGACCCTAGGCTTGAAGCCAAGGCGGCCCAACTTAGTGATATCGGCGTACCAATCGTGGATGTCACCTGGCCAAGACTCCATGGTGAAATGCAGCTCCACTTCTTCTAGCCCCATGATCTCGGCAATCTCGAGCGCGAGGTCTTTGATCTTCACGGTATCGCCCGTTCCAGCATTGTAGACGTCTCCCGGCGCACCCTTCTCCGCCGCTAGCACGAGCGCATCGACCGCGTCGTCGATGAACAAATACTCTCTCAACTGCTCCCCATCACCGAGAATATCGAGCCGATTCGGATTGTTCTGTAGCTTCCTGACCAGGTCATGAATCACCCATCGGCGCATTAGAGGACCGTATACGTTGAAGAATCTCAGCACAGTTGTGTGCAGTCCATACGTAGTGTAATACGCGAAGCAGTAGCCTTCTGATGCGTATTTTGCGGCACCGTAGGGTGAGCTTGGCCTTATGGGGCTGTCCTCTGAAATGGGAAGGGGGACACCCGGTCGGTAGACCGAGGACGTTGAGGCGAACACAACTTTATCGACTGCTCGACGTCGTGCGAATTCAAGGATGTTCAAAGTAGCCGTCACGTTCGATCTGAAATCGAGAACTGGTTCTTTCACCGACATCGGGACGTCGGCGCTACCGGCCAGATGGAAGATGAGATCGATATGATCGTCAACCGCCCAATCCATTTCCCCCGGCTCGGAAAGGTCGGATTTGATAACCGGGAGCGGAACGCCGAGCCTGGCCAGGTTGGAAGTGTCGTCTGATATGTCGATCAGCAGGAGCCGCTTGCCCTTCTTGTAGTAGTGGGCGGCGAGATGCGAGCCAATAAAGCCGCCCCCACCCGTGATCAGAATTGTCATCCGGCAGACTCCTCAGATGCAAGGATCTCTCGACTGAACTCCATTATCTTCTGGGCGCCCTGAAGAGGCGATAGTTCAGTTTTGACTCTTCGACATCCATTTTCCCCCAACCGTCTTGCAAAAACGGGGTCGGCCAGCAATCGCTTCAACGCCCCGGCGATCTCCGTGGGTTTGGTTCCGTCCACTATCAATCCGGTTTCTCCATCGATAATCGCGTCTCGCACACCGCCGGCCGAACCACCTATAGCCGGTTTGCCATGTGCGTTTGCCTCCAAGAAGACTGTTGGGCAACCCTCGGTGTCCCCATCCGGGGTCTCCCGGTGAGGCATCGCGAAGATGTCACAGACATCGTAGTATGCAGGCATCTCATTGTCGGGCACAAATCCGGCGAAGTGAACCCGGCCGGCCAAGCCAAGCTTGTCAGCCAAAGCATTCAATCGCTCCGCATCCGGGCCACGACCGACAATCAGCAGCCGCACCTCCGGAAAGGTCTCCTGAATAATAGAAAAGGCACGCAGCAGGTTATCGAAGCCCTTTCGTTCGATCAGCCTTCCCACAGAGAGAACATAGCGTTCGACGCCGGTGTGCCCGAGCTGCGCCAGTAGCTGCAGCCTCCCGGCTTCGTCTGCCATCTTATGGTCGCCGACCATAGGGATCACCTTCATAACTCGGGCAGGGTGAAAACCATTCTCTATCAGCAGATCCCTGGTGTAATCGGAAACGACGACGCATCCCGAAGCCTGCCGGAGTATCACCCGGTAGATCCGCTTAAGAACCCTACCAAACAGATCCTCTCTGCCGGAGACCCCGTTGATCTCTTCAGCGTACAGGTAGACCACGTAGGGAAGTCCGAGCCTCTTCTTGAGCCACCACGCCGCAAGTCCCGATGGATATGTCTCTCCTGCATGCACCAGATCGACACGTTGCTCCCTGACGATGCTTCTTGCCCGCGATGCCAACTCGATGATCTCGCGGGCCCGCTCCCACTTGGTGAAATCTTTCCAAAGGCGTGGAGTTCGAAAGACCTGGTATGCCTGGACCTTGTCAAACTTGTTGTCTCCCTCTCTCGCGGTGGTGAGAACGAGCGTGTCCGCAGGCGGAAGGTTCGACACTATGTTGTAAAGGTAGACGACCGAGCCGCCTTCGAGTGGTGGTGCGAAGCAGTCCGTCATGAAGAGAAGTCTGTGATTTATCTGATACTCGTGATTCATCCGTCTGGCCCCTCTTGGGCGCGAGACCACACGCCCAGCGCAAGCAGTTTCCAGACGCAGGGACTGAGGTCTCTCTCTGAGGCACTGAGAGCGGAGAGCACGCGATCTACGCCCTTTTCGTCGAATACCGCCGGAGCGTTCTCGAGAAAGACTTCGCGGCACCAACCGGCCAACCGGCCTTGGAGCCAGGATCGTAGAGGCGGCGCGAAGCCAAGCTTCTTGCGCTGCAGAACCGCGGGTGGCAGTACGTCCTGCAGCGCTTGGCGTAGCACCCCTTTGGATTGGCGGAGACTGAGCTTGTACGAAATCGGCAGAGCGTTTACATAATCGGCGAAGACATGGTCGAGAAGCGGCACCCGTGCTTCGAGTGAGACCATCATGCTCATTCGATCTACCTTCGCCAGGATATCGTCGACAAGGTAGGTCTGCTGGTCCTTGATCAGGGCCGCTGCGGGAGTGCCATCGCTCAAGAACAACTGCTCCAAGGCATGAGGCTCCGCGCGCCGGCTCAGGAATTCCCTGAAAGTCGGGCTGAGCGCCTCTTCGACTACCGAGAGCAGAGGGGGTCCCATGGATTTCAGGTGCCAGTAGGAACGGTCGGTTCCCAGTTGGCGGATGAAGTCACTTCCCCTACGTCCGGGCGGGATGATTCGGGTCCCCAGAGCGCCGGCCGCCCGCAACATGATAGGGGGGATCGGTGATAGCAACTGGTAGGCCCTCAACCTTAGA
>CAZOJR010000211.1:0-279 GCA_964580165.1 uncultured Gaiellales bacterium | reverse complement strand
ATAGCTCATCGCCCCCATCGCCGGTCAGGGCTACGGTCACGTGCTCTCTGGCGAGTTGGCTGACAAAGAAGGTAGGAATGGCCGAGCTGTCGGCAAAAGGCTCGTCAAACTGCTCCAGAAGCCTGGGCAGAGCAAGGGCATCGGCTGCGGTCACGAGGCGGGAATGATGGTGAGTCTTGAAGTGCCTTGCCACCATGTCGGCATAAGGAAGCTCGTTGTAGGCCTCGTCTTCGAAACCGATAGAAAACGTTAGTAAGTCCTCGACGCCTTCCTGTCTCA
>CAZOJR010000210.1:0-4507 GCA_964580165.1 uncultured Gaiellales bacterium | reverse complement strand
GCAACTGAATGATAAGCGGCCGGGCATGCAACCGGTCCACCATGGTCTGAACCCCGTGGATGAAGTCTGCTCCCACTCGGTCCATCTTGTTGATGAACGCAATGCGCGGTACCCGATACTTGTCTGCCTGCCGCCAGACCGTCTCCGACTGAGGTTCGACACCCGCCACCGAACAGAACAAGGCAATGGCTCCATCGAGAACCCGCAGAGAACGCTCGACTTCCATAGTGAAATCCACGTGCCCGGGCGTGTCTATGATGTTGATACGATGATCGTGCCATTCGCACGTTGTAGCCGCCGATGTAATAGTGATGCCCCGCTCTTGCTCTTGAGCCATCCAATCCATCACAGCAGCACCATCGTGAACCTCACCGATCTTGTAGGTACGACCGGTGTAATACAGCATCCGTTCGGTGGTCGTAGTCTTACCGGCATCGATATGAGCCATGATGCCGATGTTCCGGACCGCCGCCAATGGGTGGCGCCGTACCGTCCTCGTGTCAAGTTTATGTGCTGTTGCCTGTGCCACGTTCCGCTTTCTCTGAGCCTCTGCTCCCACTACCAACGGTAATGGGCAAAAGCCCTATTGGCTTCAGCCATCCGCAGAAGGTCTTCTTTCTTCTTCATGGTGACTCCGGTGCGGTTATATCCGTCGAGAAGTTCACCGGCCAACCGTTCGGCCATGGTGTGTTCGCGCCGCACGCGGCTATGGTTGATGATCCATCGCACCGCCAGCGTATAGGAGCGGCGGGTCGGAACTTCGACCGGGACCTGGTAGTTCGCACCACCCACACGACGAGACCTGACTTCAAGAGCTGGCCGCACATTCTCGACCGCCTCTTTCAGAACGCCGGCCGGATCGCCGCCGGTGCGCTCGCGTAGGATGTTCATGGCATCGTACATGATGCGCTCAGCGGTAGACTTCTTACCATCGAGCATCATGCGATTCACGATCTGGGTAACCAGACGGCTCCGATAAATGGGGTCCGGCTGGATATCCCGCTTCGTTGCCCTTACTCTTCTTGACATGGCTTCGTGTGCCTTCCTATCCTACTTGCCCAATTTGGCGCCGTATTTGGAACGGCCCCGCTTGCGGTTCGCCACTCCGGCCGAGTCGAGAGCCGCACGGATGATCTTATAGCGCACACCCGGAAGGTCTCTTACACGCCCGCCCCGGATGAGAACCACGGAATGCTCTTGTAGGTTATGCCCGATGCCGGGGATATACGCAGTGACTTCCATCCCGTTAACCAGCCGCACGCGTGCCACTTTCCTTAGGGCCGAGTTAGGCTTCTTGGGCGTGGTGGTATAGACGCGCGTGCACACGCCGCGCTTTTGCGGCGCACCTTTGAGAGCCGGGGTCTTTGTCCTCTTGGACTGAGCCTGGCGGCCCTTGCGGATCAACTGGTTGATCGTCGGCACACGAACTCCTCATCTATCTGTCTGATGTCTATCGACCGCTGCACACGCACGAACAAAGCCCGCGTCCAGCCGCGCAGCGGCCGCGTAGTATAGCAAAGCGTCTTAGGGCCTGCAAGGCAACCCCTTAGACACTACAAACCTTGGCCTATATCTCTGCTTCGCCTCCCAAAAGAGCAGCCTCCGAGTCGTCCGTCACGTCGGCGGCCCCTCCGAGCAGTTCGTCTCCGAGCAGCTCCTCACCATCTCCTTCATCAGGCTCATCGCCGCTAAGAGTCAAGCCCTTCTCGGCAAGCCGACAGCGAATCTCTTCCAGACTCTTCTGCCCCAGTCCGGGGACAGCCATGAGTTCTTTCGTGCTATGAGACAGCAGATCGCCGATTCGCTCAACGCCGGCCCTACTCAGAACCGAGTGAACGTAGGTGGGCAGATCTAGATCCTCCACCAACATGTTGTAGACTTCTGCATTCTGAACCGCGCCTGTCAATTGCGCCCACTGCTGCTCAGGACTTAGACCGCTGCCGGCATCGGACCGTGTACCCATCACATCACCGAAGATATCCATCTCGGCCGGTATCCCAGCGGTGGTAAGTTCGATGTTGCGATACGCCCTCAGACCAGTGGCGGCCGGGATGAGCTTGCCTATGATGACATTTTCTTTGAGGCCGCGGAGTTCGTCGACCTTACCTTCCAGAGCGGCATCGGTGAGTACCTTTGTGGTCTCTTGGAAAGAGGCGGCCGACAAGAAGCTCTCGGTGGCCAGCGAGGCCTTGGTTATTCCTAGTATGATCTCCTCGTAGACTGCCGGTTCACCTCCCGCCGCAATCACCCGTTCGTTTTCTTTGTCAAGAATGAGCCGGTCGACCATACGACCGGGGAGAAAGTCCGTGTCGCCGGGAGTCTCCACCAATACCTTCTTGGTCATCTGACGAACAATGAGCTCGACATGCTTGTCATCGATCTGCACACCCTGAGAGTGGTAAACCTTCTGCACCTCACCCACGATGTAGCGGGCGGTCTCCAGAGCTCCACGGTACTTCAGCAGCTCATGCGGATTGAGCGAACCCTCGTAGAGTTGCTCGCCTGCTTCTACGATCTGGCCCTCTTCGACCATGAGATCGGCCCGACGGCTGACGGCATAGCTGTGAAGCTCTTCTCCCGTGTCGTCGAGGATGACAACCTTCTTGCTCTTGTCGGATTCCTCGATGTGAATGGTTCCGGCGAACTGGGTGATCTTGGCCTGCCCTTTCGGCTTGCGCGCCTCAAATAACTCCACTACACGGGGCAGACCGTGGGTGATATCGGCTCCGGCTACACCGCCAGTATGGAAGGTACGCATGGTGAGCTGGGTTCCCGGCTCTCCGATCGATTGAGCGGCAATGTGCCCCACTGCCTCGCCGATGGCAACCAGATCGTTGGCCGCCAGTGAACGGCCGTAGCAGTACTGGCATACACCAATCTCGCTTTGACAGCCGAGTACCGAGCGGACCTTGAGCTTGACATCGGGATGCGAGGACACCGGATAGAGCACCACAAGTCTCTGAAGCATCCGCTTATTGAGCATCTCGTTGCGCTCATAGACGACCTCGCCCGTCTCGGGATCGGCTACATCCACGGCCAGAACCCGGCCCAGAAGCAGCTCGTTCAGGCGCTCATTCTTACGGAGCGGCATCTCAATGTACTTGTGCGTGCCGCAGTCGCGCTCGCGGATGACTACCTCCTGAGCCACGTCAACCAAACGCCGAGTGAGATACCCTGAGTCGGCCGTCCGCAAAGCGGTGTCGGCCAAGCCTTTGCGGGCACCGTGGGTGGAGATGAAGTACTCGAGAACTCCCAATCCTTCCATGAAATTGGCTTTGATAGGCCGCTCAATAATCTCGCCTTTCGGAGAGACGATCGGACCACGCATACCGGCCAGCTGCCGGATCTGCTTGAACGAACCCCGCGCTCCGGAGTTAGCCATCATAAAGACCGGATTAAGCCGCCGGAAGTTCTTTTCCATAGCCCGGCCGACTTCTTCGGTGGCCGCCTGCCATAGGTTGGTGACCTTCTCGCGTCGTTCAGAGTCGGTCAGACCACCTTGCAGATACCCTTCTTGAAGCTCCTGCACCTGCTTTTCGTAGCCCTGGAGGATCTCCTCCTTGTCGGGTGGCACCACGATGTCGTTCTTTGAAATGGTGACCCCAGCCACACTCGCGTACTTGAAGCCTAGGTCTTTGAGCACATCCAGCAAATGAGCAACGGCTGTAGCACCGTAGTACTCGACCAGGTCACTCACGAAGCTCGACATCTCGTTCTTAGTAAAGACGGTATTCTGGAACTCGTAGTCATCCCTACGGATGGTCCCCTCGGGCCCTTCTTTCTCCCAGTCCTCACCAAAGTACTCCTCGAGCGCAGCCACCACGGCCGAGTTGAAGAGAGCCCGGCCTACAGTGGTAACAACCCGCCCCTGGCTCCAACGGAACAGAACGGGATCTTGGATTCCAATAGATTTTTCCGCGTACGCGTGCTCCAGTTCGGATACGGTGCTGAAGGGACGCGGCTTGGGATCTAACCCCCTGAGAGCCTCCCCGTCGAACGGGTCGACCTTGGTCAGATCGGGACCATCGAAGTAGGTCAGGTAATAGCAACCCAGGATCATGTCCTGAGTGGGCACGGCGATGGGCCGGCCGTGCGCCGGGGAAAGGATGTTGTTGGACGACAGCATGAGGATGCGGGCCTCCGCCTGTGCCTCTACCGAGAGTGGCAGGTGGACAGCCATCTGATCACCGTCGAAATCAGCATTGAAAGCGGTACACACCAGCGGATGCAGCTGGATCGCCTTGCCCTCGATCAGCACCGGCTCGAAGGCCTGGATGCCCAGACGGTGCAGTGTCGGGGCCCGGTTGAGCATGACCGGATGCTCGGCAATCACCTCGTCCAGAATATCCCACACTTCTGAGAATTCACTCTCGACCAGCTTTTTGGCCGCTTTGATATTCTGCACCTGCTTGCGGTCGACCAAGCGGCTCATGACGAAGGGCTTGAACAACTCCAAAGCCATGGTCTTCGGAATGCCGCACTGGTGAAGTTTCAGCTCGGGGCCAGC
>CAZOJR010000209.1:3294-4512 GCA_964580165.1 uncultured Gaiellales bacterium | reverse complement strand
TACCGACTTCCCCATGCAGCAGATGTCTGTGCTAACCGATCAAGCGGTGCCCATGGTACAGGAGCTCAAGGCTCTGTCGGATGCTGAGGGACTGACGATGCAGTTGGATTATGCCAACCTGCTGGAAGGCGTGTGGGTCATACTCCAAGGTATAGAGGAGGCGCAAAGCATCGATGACAATGATGCAGTCGTGAGCGCCATGGAGACCATGGAGTTTGACACGATTTATGGAACCGGTCACTTCGCCGGCGCAGAGGATATCGCCGGCGTGAATATCGGTCAGAATCGCCTAATGGCAGCACCCATTCCGTTCAGCCTGATAATGAACGGAGAGGTCCAGTTCGAGTGGCTACCGGCGCCAACAGCAGGTAGCTAGATCGCTAGTGCCGTGGAAGATCTTGCCCGGCGGGTAAGAAGTCTCTCACGGTGGGCTTAGATCATGCGTAGGCCGGTGTCATTCTTCTGAGGCACAGGCGCCTAAGACTAGGAAGAATGGCACCGGCATGAGATCACGGAATCTGCATATCCCAGATTCTGCCGAAGGGAGCCGGAGTCCCATATGGGCGTTTTAGGACAAGGCATAATTAATGGGTTATCGTCGGCCGGGATATACATCCTGGTAGCGCTAGGCCTGACGCTAGTGCTGAGCATCACCAACATCGTGCAGATGGCTCACGGCGAGTTCTATATGGTTGGCTCGTATTGCATGTATTACCTTGCGACTATGGCTGGCCTCAATTTCTTCCTCGCGCTGGTTATATCGACCGTCTTTGTTGGTAGTCTCGGCATAGTCTTGGAACGGCTGGCATTCCGGCCACTTCAGGGGGATCCAGACCGCTCCATGATAGTCTCCATAGGGTTGATGCTAGCGCTACAGAATGTCATGTTGGCCATTGCGGGTGGTATTCCCAAGAGCATCAAGAGTAATCACACCGGTGTGGTACGACTTGGTGATGCCGCGATCTCCTGGGATAGGCTGATCATCATACTGGTCGCGGTGGGTCTGGTCGCGGCTCTGTTCATGTTCGTGAATATGAGCAAGACCGGCAACGCGATGCGCGCGATTTCTGAAGACAGGGTCGCCGCGAGGTTGCAGGGAATCAGCATCAACCGCATTTCGGCGATGGCTATGTGCATGGGCTGCGGTTTGGCGGCCATCGCTGGCGCGGTGGTCGGCCCAATCTTCACCGTTTCTCCGACGATGTGCAGTTTTGCCTT
>CAZOJR010000209.1:0-3284 GCA_964580165.1 uncultured Gaiellales bacterium | reverse complement strand
GACGCCGACAGTCATGCCGGCTTCTTCGCACCAGCGCTTGAAGAGGTGGCGGCCTTCGCCGTCTTCGTCCGTCAGCGTCTGACGATTATTGCCGCCCGCAACACCCGGTCCAATCTTCGCCATCTCTCCGACGATGGGCAGTTTTGCCTTGATGAAAGGAATCGGAGTGATAATCCTCGGAGGCCTAGGAAGCCTCACCGGCGCTGTTTGCGGTGGCCTTATCATCGGCATGATAGATGGAATCGTACCCATTCTGACATCGGGATACGCGGCTAGTGTCATTTCATTCGCCATGGTTATCCTGATCTTGCTTCTCCGGCCGCAGGGGATTCTGGGACATGAGTAATAGCAGTAAAAAGAGACCATCCTGGCAGCCACCGTTCGTAGCTATCCTGGTGGTGTTAGCTGCCGTACTTCCTCTGATCTTTACCGGCTCATATGGCCGGCAAGTACTGGTTCTATGCGCAATCAACATTATGGTTGCCTGCAGCGTGCGTCTTATCAATTTGACGGGTCAGCTTTCCCTGGGCACCGGCGCCGCGATGACCTTAGGCGGTTACTTATCGGCTCTTCTGGGCATTCATTACGGACTGTCTGCATGGGTGGGCTTGGTTCTAGCGGCCGTGGCCGCCGCTGTTGTTTCGTTCTGTTTTGGCCTTGCCTTTGTACGATTAAAAGGCATGTACTTCGCTATGGTGACTTTGTTCTTTGCACAGATTGTGTCGCTGATAGTGCTTGAGATGCGTGAGATCACAGGTGGTATTAACGGGCTTATCAATATTCCTCGACCGGAAGGAATTACTTCCGAGTTCAAGTTCTACTATGTGATATTAGCCCTCACCCTGGTCTCTTTGTTGATCATGTATTTGATGGAGCATTCGCGGTTAGGTTTGGTATTCCGGGGCATCAAACAAACAGAGAGTCTGTGTGAGAGCGTAGGGATCAACGTACGAATAATGAAAGTAGTTGCCTTCTGTGCGGGGTCGGTTTTTGCTGGTATTGCAGGAGCGTTGTACGGGGGCTACATGCAGGCGCTCAACCCCAATGCCTTTGGGTTCTTGTTTGCGATCTATGCCATCGTCTATATGATTGTAGGCGGCCAGTGGAGATTTGTAGGGCCGATCTTGGGTGCGGTCGTGATGACCCTTGCTAATAACCTTCTTCGCGCCTTCGCGCAGTTCCAGCCTTTGTTTTTTGCTGCGGTGTTACTGCTGATAGTGTTCCTCATGCCGGAGGGGCTGGTTGGCCTACCCTCGAGGACGAAGAGAGCGGTCAGGAGGCTTCGTGAGGGAAGGAGCGAACGTGCTGCTCAAGGTTGAGAGGTTGTCAAAGAAATTTGGTGGGTTGCAGGCGGTCTCCGACCTTGACATGAATGTCGACTCAGGAGAGATAGTTGGCCTGATCGGACCCAACGGTGCCGGCAAGACGACGGTTTTCAATCTTCTTACCGGAGCCCATCGCCCAACGGCGGGCAAGGTGATATTTGAAGGTAAGGATATCGCCGGGCGAAAACCACACTCTGTGGCGGCGCTGGGCATGGTTCGCACCTTTCAGATAACAAACATCTTTTCGGACTTCACCGTCCGGCAGAACCTGATGTTGGCGTGCAATCTCAAGGCGGGAATCAGCTATTGGGGTTCGGTCTTTCGCAGTCGGAACAGTCGCAGCAAGGAACGCGAGGTTTTGCAGCGGTGCGATGAGATTTTGACGACGGTCGGCCTGGAGGGTATGCAGGATGTTACCGCCGGAACGCTTGCTCACGGGCACAAGAACCTGCTCGGTATCGCTATAGCCTTAGCTGCCGAACCGAAACTGCTCCTGCTGGATGAGCCCCTGGCGGGGATGAACGCACACGAAGTCTTGGAGGCGCTGGCCGTGATACGGAGGTTGTGGGAGAACGGAACAAGCGTTCTGGTCATAGAGCACAACATGAAGGCCGCCATGTCGCTGTGTGAGAGGCTGGTTGTGATCAGCTTTGGCAAGAAAATCGCTGAAGGGACGCCGGAGGAAATACGGGCCAATAAGGCCGTAATCGAGGCGTACCTGGGGGACGAACAGTATGTTGCTTGAGCTGCGTAACATAACGGTGCACTACGGAACGGCCGAGGCGGTAAGGGATGTGTCCTTCGGCATGGCGGTCGGTGCCGCTGTGAGTGTTGTGGGTGCCAACGGGGCAGGGAAGAGCACCATTATTAAGGCTATCTCTGGGTTGGTACCGCTGTATTCCGGCGAAATAGAGTTCGATGGCGAGAGAATCGATGGTATGCCCGTGGAGTCGATCGTTGGTCGAGGTGTCGTCTGTGTGCCTGAGGGAAGAAGACTCTTTCCTTATATGAGCGTTGCGGACAACATCAAACTCGGGGCGTATTTGGAGAAGGATAGGAAGGCAATAAAAGCGAGGTTGGAAGAGGTCTATGAGCTATTTCCGCGATGCAAAGAAAGGCTGAGGCAAAGGGCCGGCAGCCTGAGCGGCGGTGAGCAGCAGATGGTGGCTATTGCCCGGGCGATGATGGCGACGCCGAAATTGCTCATGATGGACGAACCGTCGTTGGGTTTGGCCCCTATGGTGATCAACAATCTGGCCGAGACAATCGTGGATATCAACAAGACGGGTGTTGCAATTCTTCTTGTCGAGCAGAATGCGGGATTGGTGACCAAAGTGGCGCAGGAAGCTCATGTACTGGAAGTCGGCGAGATCGTTGCCCAGGGCCAGATGAAGGACCTCATGGGCAATGATGCGGTACGGAGGGCTTTTGTAGGTTAATGGATTCTGTGCTGCCGCTGGCCTTGACCGAATGCGGCGGACACAAGAAACAGCTGCGCAAAATGCGAGTTTTCAGACCGTGGCCGCCTAGGGGCTCTTTCCGGGCCACGTACGGTATACGCGATGTTCATGGTACCGGAACATGTCATGCTGCTGTTCGATACGTTTAATAACGATCACGGTGGGCTCGATTGTTGTGTTTCCTGGGCTTCGCCTAGACAAGCTTGAGAAAGTGTAGAAAGGAGTAGGGCGATGTCGCCAGCAACGAAGTACCCGCATGTGTTTCGGCCGATCGCGATCGGCAGTATGACGCTCAAGAACCGTGTGCAGTTCTCTCCTATCGTGTCTCGTCACGCTGATCCGTTTACGGGCACCTCCACCAACGACTTGGTGGAATTCGTCGGAGCCCAGGCTCGGTCGGGAGTGGGACTAGTCACCATCGGTTCCTCGCCAATTGACTTCGACAGGGCCCGTGACTTCTACGGATGTCTCTCGGTCGTGCGCGACAGTGACGTGGCCG
>CAZOJR010000208.1:0-4514 GCA_964580165.1 uncultured Gaiellales bacterium | reverse complement strand
CTCTGGCTCTCCTCCTGGCGGTGAGTGGTCCACCGGTGTCGGCGGGACGCGGCCAAAAGATCCTGCTGGGATTGTTTGCCGCCCAGGCCGCCTGGACTTCTCTCAGCATGCTCTGGGCCGAGAGCAATGCCAATGCCTGGGAGGAGATGAATCGCACCTTCCTTTACCTCCTGGGTGCGACGCTTGTCTTCGTCGCCGCGCGTTGGGCCGGTCCTGTGGCGCTGCGATTGCTGGCCCTCCTGCTCGTGGCCACTATCACTGTGATGGCGCTGGTGATAGTCCTGCGGCTGGCCTTTGCCGCGACACCCGCAGATCTGTTCGTCGGCGGCCGCCTCAACTACCCGGTCACCTACTTCAACGGGCTGGCCTCTCTGCTGATGATCGGCTTCTGGCTGGCGCTGGGTGTGAGGAACCCACGCGGGGCCGGCGGTGACCCCTCGGCGGGCACCACATTGGCTTCAGCGGCTCCGGAGGTGCGCATGCGCTGGTTCCCCGCCTGGGGCCAGTGCCTCCTTCTGTCGGTGAGCGTCTTCTTGCTCCAACTGGCTCTCCTGCCACAGTCGCGGGGAGCGTTGTGGACCTTCTTCTTGGTGGTTCCGGTTTTTGTGATCTTGTCGCCCCACCGGTTGAGAGCGCTGGTGGACCTGGGCATTGTCCCTCTCCCGACGGTGCTCTTCTGGGGCCGCCTGAACGGAGTGTATGCGGCCTTTCGCGACGGGAGCGGCGTGGACGATGCCATCAGCGGTGTGTTGGCGGCCTTCGGCTACTCGCTACTTATGGTGTTCGTGTTGTGGGCGGTCAGCTGGATGGTAGAGCGGGGGGTGGGCACATTATCACGCCGGGTCACCGTATGGCTGGGGATTGTTTTGGTAGCGCTGGCCGTAGTGGCGGCTGCAGCGGGACTGATATATGCCGACCAGCGGGTTGACGGCCTCGGTGGCTACATGGAGGAGCGATGGGACGAGTTAGTGGCCGATCGTTACGACACGCCGACCGACAGCGGCAGCCGTTTCGGGGCTTTTGGGTTGAACGGCCGGCTGACGCAGTGGAAGGTTGCGGCTCGAGCGTTCGCCAACCATCCGCTACTGGGGCTGGGAGCGCAGAACTTCGAACTCTATTACAACCAGCATCGGCACATGCTCCTGGATGTGAGGCAGCCGCACAGCCAACCTATGCAGCTGCTGGCCGAACTGGGGCTTCCGGGTCTGCTGCTGTGGATTGCCTTTGTTGTCGCGACCGTGGCATGGGCCGCGCTGGTGCGCTTCCGGGTGCGCGACCGGGCCCTCCAAGCGATCATGGCTGCCCTGATGACCGCGGCCATCTCCTGGTTCATCCACTCCTCGGCCGACTGGCTGTGGCAACTGGCGGCGGTGTCGCTGCCGGCGCTCATGCTGTTGGGCGGGCTGGCAGGAGCAGGGGCAGGCCGGAGTGGGCCTGGGGTGGAAGAGGGGCGGCGACGGCCGTGGCGGTATGCGCGGCCCGTCTTGGTAGTGCTCGTCTTGGCCGTCCTGGCTTCGGCTGCCCTGCCCTACCTGTCGCTGCGTTACGCAGGAGCGGCCGCAGGGGCGGCCACCCAGGATCTGGAGAGCGCGCTTGCCGCTGCAGAGACGGCGGCGGCACTCGATCCCACTTCCACCTTCCCGCTGTCGGTTACTGCAAGCATCTACACGACTTCGGCCGCGTCGGCCCCTCAGGGGTCTGCGACTCAGATCGCGTATCTCCGGCTGGCAGCGGAAGCGTTTGCGCGTGCGGCGGAGATTGAACCGGCTGGCTGGGTGGTCCATTACCAGGCGGCGGAAGCCTACTTGGCGGCGCGGAATGCCGCTCTTGACGGTGGTGACGCGTCGTCAGCTGCATTGTTCTCTGTTTCAGCGCAGCGCTATCTGGACGAAGCGTGCCGGCTCAACCCGCTGTCTCCGCGGGTTGACGAACTGCAGCAGAAACTCTGGGACCGGGAGGACAGAACCAACACATTGTTTGACAAGGAAAGAAAATGTGGGTATCTTTTTCGTATGTGTGCAATCACATCAAGGAGCGGGGTATGAAAAGAGCCGTGTTGCTAGCCATAGCGGTGGTCTTGGTAGTGCTGGCTTGGGGTGGTGCCGCTCTGGCAGCTTCTCCGCAGGACATCTACGACGACTATGCTGCAGACCAAAAACTCGATGGCACCTACAGCGATGCTGAGCTGCAGGCATTCCTCGACAGCGCCGTCAACCTGCAGTACGCTGATCAGACTGTCGTCGCCTCGTTGAAGACGGTCATCGCCGGCATGCTGAACGACGACCAAGCCGACGATACCCAGGAAAGCGATCGCGGCACCTTCCCCTTCACTGGTGCTCAGCTGCTGCTGGTGGCGGTATTCGCAGTCGGACTGATCGCCGGTGGCGTAGGTCTACACCACCAGTTCGGCAAGGCTCGCGGCTAGTCGCTTTCGGTCCGGGGAGTCTCGACCGGGTTGTGGTCGGCTCTCTCGATGATCCTCACGCCGGTCGTTCGCTGCGGCGAGCGGTCGGCGTTTTTGTCTCTGCCGTAATCCTTGTCTGTGCCGTAACCGTAGCTGTAACCATAACCATAGCGTGACTTATAGCCGTACCTCGTGCCGCCACGCCTCAGATTCCCAGCGACGACTCCGATGATGCGCGCTCCGGCTCTGTCAAGAATGCTGCGCGCGTGCTCGGTGTTATCACGAGAGGTGGAATTCATGAGAGCTGTGTAAATGACGCCGTCAACGTGTGGGGTCAGGGTGACTGCGTCGGACACGAGCAGTATCGGGGGAGTATCGATAAGCAGGTAGTCGGCCATGCCGCTGAGTTCTTCCAGGAGCTTGGCCATCCTCTCGGAAGCCAGGAGTTCGGCCGGATTGGGGGGCAGCGGTCCGGAAGTGAGGACGTAGAGGTTCTGCTGCAGAAGACCCGAGCGCTCTGAATCTGTGGGTTTACGCCGGTTGTGCTCGGGAACGAAACGGTCGGCTTTGACCAGTTGGATCGCGTCGGCTACTCGAGTGGTGCCGGCCAATACGCTGGACAGGCCCGCTCTTGCGTCGAGATCGAGATACTCGTGCACTATTGGCCGTCTGAGGTCAGCTTCCACTACGATCACGCGTTTACCTGATAGTGCCAGGCTGAGAGCCAGGTTGACGGTGGTGATCGTCTTGCCCTCTGCTGGCAGGCCACTCGTGATTAGCAGCTTATGGACACCACGGTCGACGTCGAAGTACTGCAGGCTGGAGCGCAGGGTACGAAAGGGCTCCAAGAGTTCAGGATGCGTGTTGAAGCCCACTGGCGCTGATGCTCTATCGCTGCCTTTCCACCGGCCTCCTACGGCAGGGATGCCAGCCAGAACGGGGGCGCCGATGATTTTCTCCAAGGTGCGTTCATCCTTGATGCGCCGGTCGAGGTATTCGAGCAGGAATGCCAGACCCAGGCCCAGTACAAGACCGATAATCACGGCCAGGATGGCATTCCGGACCGATTGGGGGGAGAAAGGCGAGAGAGGTGGGGTTGCCTGTTCTACCAAGGTGAAGCCGCCGTTCTCCATAGACTCGAGGATGCGCAGACTCTCGTACTTCTCCTTGAGCATCAGACCGTACGCCGATTCTGCATCTGCCTCGCTCAAGGTGTCCAGCTGCTCCTTAACCATCTCGCGGGCAGCGGCCACCGTGGCTCTGTTGGTGGACTGACGGAAAGCGATGAACTGCTCGGCGAAAGCATTTGCCACAGTCGCGGCTTGGTCGGGGTCGGCAGATACGGCATCGATGGTGATGATGTTGGTGCTGGACTCGGAGTCGACCGTGACCATTCCCAGTAGGCTGGTGCTGGTCATGTCGGTACCCAGGGTTTCTTTCACGGCTTCTGCTACCGGCTCCAGCTTCACGAGCGCAGCAGCAGTCAGGACCTCGCGGTCCTGGCTGGAACTGGAGAAGAGCTGAGAGCCGAACAGGGCCTGATCGAAGTTGTTGTCCTGATAAAGGAGTCGCGCCGACGCACGGTACTGCGGGGTCTGGATCAAAGAGACCACCACCGATGCGGCCAGCACGATGACCACTGCGGCGATAATCACCCACCAACGTTCACGGATGACGCGCAGATAGTCGGCCAGTTCAACCGTCTCGCTGTGTTCGGCCTCCTGGTCGTGCATGGGCATGCTATCCCCCGTAGAGAGAACAAAGATTTGGTCCAACCCTGGGTAAGAATAGCAGACGGGAGAGGGGGTGTAGAGCTGGCTCACGCGCCCGTTTATTCATGGACATATCCCGTGGTTTGTGACACCCTCCTAGTGTAAGCCCAGCATCGGGACAGGGCGCGAATCAACTGATTCCTTGAAAGGCAGGGTAGCCTCATGTCCAATGGAGCGATCGCCGGGATCGTGGTAGCTGTCGTAGTGATTCTGCTATTCCTGGCTGCGGCCATCCGGGTCGTCCGGCCAACCCACCGGGGGCTGGTGGAGCGATTTGGCAAATACAACCGCTACGCCGGTCCGGGTTTTCATCTCATCATCCCGCTGGTTGAACGCAT